>NZ_JBHWUE010000021.1:0-120323 GCF_042738615.1 Rhodococcus sp. NPDC059968 | reverse complement strand
GGCTGGTAACAGCCGGGTCGGCAATCGACGAAAATGTGGAACGACTAACGTACGATTGTTCCCGAGACCGCTCGCCGGCTCCCCTGGGAGCCGTCCAATCTACTTCGGAGGGGCACAGTGACTCGAGCAACTCGGGTGACACGCGGTGGCGCGCGCACCAACGTCGCTATTCGCGAGGCCGCGGCCAGGCTGTTCTACGAGCACGGCTACGAGGCCACATCACTGCGCACCGTCGCGAGTGAGGTCGGCATCCAGGTCGGCAGCCTCTACAACCACATCAGCGGCAAGGAAGAGCTGCTGACCGACATCATGGTGTCGGTCATAGACGAACTCCTCGAAGCCGTGAACAACGCGCTCGTCAGTGTTGAGGGCGGTGCCGTGGGCCGGTTCAAGGCGGCGGTCGACTGCCACATCCGCTACCACGCGGAGCATGCGCGGGAGACGTTCATCGGAAACACCGAACTTCGCGCCTTGAGCGACGGGGACTTGGACTTGGTCCTTGCCAAACGCGCCGAGTACGAGCGTCTGCTGCAGAAGCTCGTCAAGGACGTGGCCAAGGAGACCGGCGCCGACATCCTCGATGCCAAACTGCAGACGTACTCGATTTTGGCGCAGGGTGCGCACGTGTCGTCCTGGTACAAACCCGGCGGCCCCAAGTCCCTCGACAAGGTCGTCAACACCTACATCACCATGGCACTGCGGCAGCTCGGCGTCGAGAACGCCAGCTGACCTAGCCATATCTCTGTTCGGCCCGCGCCCCGGCACTGCCGGAGCGCGGGCCGCCAACTCTCGCGACGCCAACCCGAGAATCCCCAGACCGTGGCTTGGCGCGCGGTGCGTGGTTGCCGGCTGCGCCAATCGATGACTACCTGCCGCGCGCTCGAGGTGTAGCGCTGCGCGACGCGTCCCGATGGATCGTCGGATGCAACGGTAATGCCTTGGTGAAGAATACTTCCCGCGTTTTCGATGGTCCCCTGACGGCGTGTTGCGAGTGGTCCCTTCCTCATCCGGTGCACATGGTTGACATTTGCTGTCGCTCAGATCACACTCTAATTAAACAAACGCACGTACGTTTGTTGGTCCACTACTCCGCCGACATCGGCAGGGACGTACATCGAGAGATTGGGAAACTCAATGAGCCGTTTGGAGGGCAAGGTCGCCCTGATCACCGGGGCCGCACGTGGCCAGGGGCGGTCGCACGCACTTGGGCTGGCCAAAGAGGGCGCTGACATCATCGCCATCGACATCGCCGACCAGATCGGCAGTGTGCCGTACCCGATGGCGTCGCTCGACGACCTGAAGGAAACGGCGCGACTGGTCGAGGAGCTGGGCCGCCGCGTGGTTATCGCGCAGGCCGACGTGCGCAACCTGAAGCAGATGGAGGCTGCGGTCGCCGACGGCCTCGCCGAGTTCGGCCGTATCGACATCGTCTGTGCCAACGCAGGCATAATCTCGGCAAACAAGGTCCTGGACCTGACCGAAGAGCAGTGGAACGACATGATCGACACCAACTTGACCGGTGTCTTCCACACCGTCAAGGCTGCGGTGCCGAACATGGTCGAGCGGGGCGACGGGGGTTCGGTGATTTTCACCGGATCGACCTCGAGCCTGAACGGTTACCCGAACGTCGGTCACTACGTCACCGCCAAGCATGGCATCGTCGGACTGATGCACACGCTGGCGAATGAACTGGGCCCGAAGGGAATCCGTGTCAACGCAGTCCATCCGACGAACGTCAACACCAAGCTCCTGCAGAACGAGACCTTTTACGGGCTCTTCCGCCCCGACCTCGCGCACCCGACGCTCGAGGATTCCCGCGACGCGTTCGCCACCATGCACTCGCTCCCGAACATCCCATGGGTCGAGCCCATCGACATCACCAACGCCGTGCTCTTCCTGGCCTCGGACGAATCGCGCTACATCACCGGAATCAACCTGCCCATCGATGCCGGCGCAAGTCAGAAGGTCGGCGGCTAGAAACCGTCGGGTTTCGTGGCGAGGCGGTGTAAGCCTGACCGCGAGACCATCCGCTGCCCCTTCACCCGAAACGTTTCCGTCGGGGGTGAAGGGGCAGTGGGCGTTCCTCCGCGTGCCTCTTCGCCTCTGCTCCGTGAAGGCGGCTCATAGGTACTGTTCGCACCTCGGCGACACTCCGGGGGTGCGGGCAGTACTTCGTTCACGCCAGTCCTCGAAGGGCCGCGAACTGCGGGCGCGGTCCTGTCCTGTGCGCTGAAGTCGGTTCGCCCACCGCATGATGGTGCCATCAGTAACGCTGCCGCCGCCGACAAGAGGAAGTTGGATTTCTTACCGATGAGAACTACGACCTGATTCTCGACGCACTGGCTGACGGACCCGTATCTTTCTCGCCTCGCTGTACACCCCTGGTGGCCCGCTTGACGATCGATGCCCGGCACGCGGAGGGTCTGATGCACACAAAGTGCGCAGTCCCGGTAGCTCAGCTAGTCGCCATCGGTAAGACGGCTGCGGTGATGGACCAGAATGCAACTGGTGCAGATGAATTCGTCATACAGTTTCGGAATCCGCAGACGGCAAATTCTTCACTGGACAGGTCCGCGCCGGGCAGCTCGAAGGGCTCTGCGGTGTCGGTGTCCCCGACGTCCATGACAGGTGACTGGGCTTCTTCTCTACTGGCCGCCAGCTGTTCGCGCGACGTGTCCGTCGACTCGCCGGATTCGATGACTCTCGGTGCGTCGTAGTGGGTGGCCCATGACTGTTCTACCTCATGACCTGTTCGGACCCGGTTCGAGGGTCCGGTGGCGCGATACACTCCCGGGATCGGGTCGCGAGGCGCGAACGGCGGGTGTGGCGGGCGCGCTCGTTTTCGGACATGCCACCCCAGATGCCGTAAGCCTCGGTGGTGGTGAGGGCGTGGGCGCGGCATTCGGCGAGCACGCGGCAGTCCTGGCAGATCTGTTTGGCGGCGTGCTCCCGCTGGGCGCGGCCGCGGCCGCGTTCACCGTCGGGGGAGAAGAACCTCTCGGTGTCGATGCCGCGGCAGGAGGCGCGATGCTGCCAGCCCAGGTTGATCTGGTGGTGCGGATGCTCAGGCACTGCGGGATAGGTCGCTTTCGGAGTCGAACGTTGACATGCTCCGCCGGCCGGAGTGGGGCACGCAAGGGTGCGGCTGGCGGGCCTGGGTCGGTCGCCGACGTTCGTGCACGGAAATTCGATGTGGGCATGGGTGGCGGTGGATCACAGCGAAGCTCTCGTCGGACTGCATCCATCGGTGGGAACGGGAGGCACCGGATCCCGGGCCCTCGTCGTGAGGGCCCGGGATTTCGTGCTGAAGGCGAATGGTGAGGACTCGCGGCGTCAGAGCGCCATTCCACCATCCACCGGAAGAACGACGCCGGTCGTCCAGTCGTCCTCGAGTGCGAACCGTGCGATCCACCGGGCGGTGTCGACGGGATCGCCGACCCTGTGCAGTGGAATCGCCTCAGCCCGCTCGCGGAGTAGCGTCGACTCTTGTTCCGCGCTCATTCCGGCGGTCCGGTAGATCGCGGTCGGCGTCGGTCCGGGAGCGACGGAGTTGACCCGAACCCCCTCAGGTCCCAACTCGAGGGCCCAGCACCGGGTCAGGTGCGCGACCGCCGCCTTCGACGCCGCGTAGTGCGCGTTACTGGCGGTCGGCTTGAGGGCAACCGAGCTGGCCACGTTCACGATGGACCCCCGGCTGCTCTTGAGCGCCGGGAGCAACGCCTGCGTGACCACCGTCGTCCCGAGCACGTTCACCTCGAACAGCGCCCGCACCGACTCGGCACTGACGTCGGCTAGCGGGCCGACCAAAAAAGCGCCTGCGCAGTTGACCACGAAATCAATGCGGCCCCACTGCTTCAACGCCGCCGATGCTGCGGATGCGACCTCCGCCGCATCGGTGACATCGACGGTACGGGCAGAGACATCCTCACGCCCGGCAAGATCTGCCAACGCGTCGTCGCTACGGTCCCACGCGTCGACGCGGGCGCCGTGGTCGGCCAGCACCTCGAGGCAGGCGCGGCCGATCCCGGTGCCCGCACCGGTGACGACTCCGACGAGGCCTTCCCCTCGCGGTGCGAGCACCGGCCTGCTCATACCGGGGTGACGCCGTTGCGGCGGGCGGGTGCGGTGCGGTCCCGCTTGCGGTAGAGCGCCAGGCGCTGGGTGAGTTCGTTGCGCAGCTCGTTCGCGGGCACGACCGCTTCGACGGCGTTCTCGTTGGCGATCTTGAACACGTCGATGCCGGCGGCGTACTCGGCCTGCTTTTCGGCGATGAACGCCGCGCGCTCCTCGGGATCCTCGATGGCCTGGATGCGGTTGTAGTGGATGCCGTTGACGGCGGCGTCGGGGCCCATCAGGGCTGGCTTGGCGGTCGGCAGCGCGATCAGGGCGTCCGGCTGCATCGGGGCACCGGACATCGCGAGGTATCCGCCGCCGTACGCCTTGCGCAGCAGCACCGTGATGCGGGGAACGCGGGCCTCGGAGACGGCGAAGATCATCTTCGCGCCGTGCCGGATGATGCCCTGACGTTCGACCTCGGAGCCGATCATGTAGCCGGCGATGTCGACGAGGAACAGGATCGGGATGTTGTAGGCGTTGCAGATCCAGATGAACCGGGCGGCCTTGTCGGAGGAGTCGGGGAAGATCACCCCGCCCTTGACGGTGGGCTGGTTGGCGACGATGCCGACGCTCTGTCCGTTCAGGCGCGCGAACCCGGTGACCAGTTCCTGGGCGAAGAGGTCCTTGTAGGGGAAGAAGCTGTTGTCGTCGACGAGGGAGTCGATCAGCTCGTGGATGTCGAAGATCTCGGACTCGACCTCGGGGACGATCTCCTTGATGGTCCGGGCACCGGACGGGTCCGCCGGTGCGGTGACCGGGGGCTCCTGCTGCCAGTTCGACGGCAGGAACGACAGCCACACTCGCACGGCGGCAATGGCTTCCGCGTCGTCTTCGACGAGGACGTCGGACAGACCGGAGACGGTCGAGTGCATCTCCGCCCCACCCATTTCCTCGAGGGTGACATCCTCACCGGTCACCATCTGCGCCAGGCGCGGCGAACCGAGGTAAGCGGTGGCGTGACCGCGGACCATGATCGTCAGATCGCACAGCGCGGGCACGTAGGCGGAGCCGGCAGGGGAGGGGCCGAAGAGGGCGCAGACCTGGGGGACGCGGCCGGAGATCTGGACCTGGTTGTAGAAGATGTTGCCCCAGGCGCGGCGACCGACGAAGCTCTCGAACTGCTCGTCGATGCGGGCGCCGGCGGAGTCGAAGAGGTACACGATCGGGGTGCCGGTGGAGTCGGCGAGTTCCTGGGCGCGAACGATCTTCTCGAAGGTGCGCTTGCCCCAGGTGCCGGCCTTGACGGTGTAGTCGTTGGCGATGACGACGATGTCGCGGCCGTCGACCTTGCCGACCGCGGTGACGACGGCGTCGCCGGGCAGGCCCTCGTCGTAGCGGGCGAGTAGGCCGTCCTCGAAGGACCAGCTGCTGTCGAAGAGCAGCTCGAGCCGGTCGCGCACGAGCATCTTGCCTGCGTCGATCTGCTTCTGGCGCTGCTTCTCCGAGCCGCCGAGCCGGGCGGCGGCGAGGCGGATGTCGAGTTCTTCGTGCGGTCCCACCGGGGCTGCGGTGGTCTTCTCGTCGAGAATGTCAGTCATGATCGTTCCAAACTTTTTGGGAGGTAGTGGTTTTCGGTTGTAGCGGTGTGGGACGCTACTTGTAACTGAACAGCAGGGAGGCGCCGCCGTCGATCACGGTGGTGGTGCCGTTGACCCCGCGTGAGGTGCAGCCGGCGAGGAATCCGATGACCGCGGCGACGTCGTCGGGGTCGAGGATGCGCCCGGTCGGGGTCTTGGCCGCCATCCGCTCTGCCGCGGGGCGGTCGAGCATGGGTGTGACCATCGCGCCGGGGGCGACGGCGTTCACGGTGACCGCGGTGCCCCAGAAGTCGAACATCAGGGAGCTGGTCAGGTTGATCAGTGCGGCCTTGGAGGCGGCGTAGGCGGGATACTCGTAGCCGCGGGTGCCGGCGAAGGAGGCGCAGTTGATCACTCGCCCGTACTCGGCGGCCTTCAGATCGTCCGCGAAGGCCTGGGTGAGCAGGAACGGGGCGGTGACGTTGACATCCATGACCTGCCGCCAGGAGTCGGCGGTGGTGTCGGCGAGATGGGTGCGGCGCAGGATGCCGGCTATGTTGACCAGATGGGAAACCTGGCCGAGGTCGGCGTGCACCGCGTCGACTAGCGAGCTGGCCGCCGATTCGGAGGTGATGTCCACGCCGTAGGCGGCGCTGGTGACCCCGTTGTTGCCGAGTTCGGTGGCGGTGCGCTTGGCCGCAACTTTGTCGATGTCGACGCAGGCCACCGCCAGGCCGAGTTCGCCGAGCACCGTGGCGGTGACGGCTCCGAGTCCGCCTCCGGCGCCGGTGACGACCGCGACCGGCGGCCCTGCGGGTGTGGTCATCTCACTCACCTGCCGCCACAACGGTGGCCAGGGATGCTCCGGCCGCGACGACCTGCCCGACCTCGACGTGCAAGGACTCGACGACACCGGTAACGGCGGCGCGGATCGGGTTCTGCATCTTCATCGCCTCCAGCACCATCAGCACCTGGCCCGCCTCGACCTGGGCGCCGACCTCGACGTCGATCTGCGCGACCGTGCCCTGCATCGGGCTCTTGGCCTCACCGCTCGCCGCGGCGCCGCCGCCCCGTTTCTTCCGTGGGCCGCCGGTCGCGGTGCGGCGCGCCTGCGGCTCGGCGACGGGCGCGGCAGCGGCCGGACCGGCGGGGGTGAAGAACGGGATGACGTAGCGGCGGTCACCGACCCACACCTCGTTGCGGGGCAGCATCTCCTCGGTGTCCTCGGCATCGGTGTCGGACAGGCCCTCGACCGGCGGCAGCAGCGAGGCGAAGTCGATGTCGCGCTCGAGCCAGTTGGTGTGCATGGCGACATTGCGGAAGTCCTTGTGCGCAATGATTTGTCGTGCGGCCGGGACGGTGGTCGGTACGCCGTCGATGATCAGCTCGTCGAGGGCGAGGGTCAACCGGTCCAGGGCCCGGTCCCGGGTGGGTGCCCACGCGATGAGCTTGCCGACCAGGCTGTCGTAGTACGGCTGGACCTCGTCGCCGGATTCGTAGCCGCCGTCCCACCGGACTCCGGCGCGAGTGGGTGCCTGCACGGTGGCGATCGGGCCGGGGCTGGGCATGAACAGGGCGCCGCGGGTGTCCTCGGCGTTGACGCGGACCTCGATCGCGTGCCCGCGCGGGGCGGCACCGGACTCGGTGATCGACAGCGGCTCGCCGGCAGCGACAGCGAGTTGCTCGGCGACCAGATCGAGGCCGAGGGTCATCTCGGTGACCGGGTGCTCGACCTGGATGCGGGTGTTCATCTCCAGGAAGTAGTAGCGGTCCTGGTCGGCCTCGACAAGGAACTCGACGGTGCCGGCACCGACATATCCGACCTTCTTGGCCAGGCGGACCGACGCCTCGCCCATCGCGCGGCGCAGGTCGTCGGACAGGCCGGGGGCGGGCGCTTCCTCGATCAGCTTCTGGTGTCGGCGCTGGACCGAGCAGTCGCGGTCGCCGATCCATACCGCATTGCCGTGGGTGTCGGCGAAGACCTGGACCTCGACGTGGCGGGCGCTGGACAGGTATCGCTCGAGGTAAACGTCGTCACGACCGAACGCGGCGGCGGATTCCTGTTTGGCGGAGGCGAACGCGGATTCGGCGTCCGCGGCCGAGGCGACTGTCCGCATGCCGCGGCCGCCACCGCCGTAGGTGGCCTTGATCGCCACCGGGTAGCCGTACTCGTCACCGAACGCGATCACGTCCGCAGGGGAGGCGATGGTGCTCTGCGAGCCGGGGACCTGCGGGACGTCGGCCTCCGCGGCGATCTCGCGGGCGGCGATCTTCGATCCCATTACTTCGATCGCCGAGGAAGGGGGCCCGATGAAGATCAACCCGGCGTCCTCGACGGCCTTGGCGAACGCGGCGTTTTCCGCCAGGAAGCCGTAGCCGGGGTGCACGGCCTGTGCGCCGGTGCTCCCGGCGGCCTCGATGATCTTGTCTATCGCCAGGTACGACTCGGAGGCCGAGGCCGCGCCGAGCAGGACCGCTTCGTCGGCAAGGCGCACGTGGAGCGCCTTTTCGTCGGCCTCCGAGTACACGGCGACGCTGGCTACACCGGCCTCTGCACACGTGCGAATGATGCGGACCGCGATTTCGCCGCGGTTGGCGACGAGGACCTTGGACAACATGCCCGGACTCCTTGGGGTTTCGAATACCTGTGCCGATGAGCGCCCCGGTGTGGGGTCGCCTTCGTAAGACCATGCCACTTAGACAAACAATCGTACGTTCGCTTACGGTACCGTCCGATGTGGTAATGGTCAACGATGGTTCCCGCCTTGCCCGTGGGGCGGGGTCGACGACAGAGAGGGCGCGGACGGTGATTGCTTCTGCCGAACAACTCGAGTTGCTGGTCGACGCTCTGCGATTGACACACGCCGGGGACAACCGGTTCCACGGACCGACCGCGGCGCGCAAACTTCCCCGGCTCTTCGGCGGACAGGTTCTCGCCCAGGCCGTGATGGCGGCCGGTGCGACCGTGCCCGCCGATCGGTATCCGCATTCGCTGCATACGCTGTTCCTGCGGGGAGGGAACCCGGCGGCGCCCGTCACCTACGAGGTGACGATCCTGCGCGACGGCCGCTCCTACAGCGCCCGAGCCGTAACCGCCACCCAGGGCGACGACGTGCTGGCGACCCTGCAGCTTTCGTTCGCCACCGATCAGAGCGGCCCCGAGCACGAATGGTCCCCGCCGCTGACCGAGACGGCACCGGACGAACTGTTGCCGCTGCACGAGCGGCTCGAGGGCGAGAGTGCGATGCTGCCGGAGTGGTGGTCGCAACCACACCCCTTCGACTTCCGCTTTCTCGAGCACCCAGAAGCGCTTGCCGCGGCCGGAACCCGGATTCCCGAGCAGCGGTTCTGGGTGCGCGCGGCCACCAGTGTCCCGGACGAGCCGCTGTTGCACACCGCGCTGCTGGCGTATGTCAGCGACCTGACGCTGCTCGATCCCGCGCTGATGCCGCACGGGCGCTCCTGGTACGGCAACCGGGTAATCGCCGGTGCCAGCATCGACCACGCGATGTGGTTTCACCGCCGGTTCTCGATGAACGACTGGATGCTGTGTCGACAGATCAGCCCGATCGCCACCGGCGGCCGATGCCTGTGCACATGCGACTTCACCACCGAGGCGGGTGCGCGCATCGCAACGGCCTCCCAGGAAGGCATCCTGCGCGAACCCTGACCTCGACGAACGTCCGTCAGACCGGCACGATCTCCGACTCGGATGCGAGGAACCAGGTGATGTCCCCGATGAACTCTTCCTCGTGCTCGCGCACCGCATCCGCCTCCGGCGAGGAGAACGCCTGGGCCACCGCAGCGACCGACGGAAACCACAGCTCCGCCATCCCGTCGTACGCCCACTCCGTGCGATGCTCGATCGCCGGGTTCTGCACGTAGCGCTCGAGTTCCGGGAGCTTCCAGACGTACTGGGGGTGCTCGACGTTCCAGTACCGGAGGAATTCGTCGCGAGAAAGCTCGGATTTCGACGTGATCAGCGCAACGATCTTGACGGACATACATTTCTCCTTCTGTCGGTCGGCCGCCGGTAGAAATTCGGCGACCAGTCGGGAATGCACAGCGGCGCTCGACCGGAGATGACAGCTTCCGGTCGAACGCCGCCGTGAGGGGATCAGTGTGAGAGGGTCTTCGTCGTGTCCAGACCTGCCCCGGTCAGGGCACGCACTTGAAGTTCGTCGAAGGCAGCGTCATTTGCCGGCTCGCGACTGAGGTAGCTGCCCACGATGCATCCGAGGAATCCTGCGGGCACCGACAGCAGGATCGGGAAGGCCAGCGGGAACGGAGCGGTGGTCGACAACGAATCCGACAGCAGCGGAGCCAGACTCGGCCACACCAGCGGACCGGTCAAAATCAGCGCCAGAGCCGTCAGCAGACCCGACAGCGCCCCGACTACGGCCCCGAGGGTACGCATCCGCCGCCAGAGCAGCGTCATGATCAGGACGGGGAAGTTCGCGCTGGCCGCGGTCGACGTCGCCAGCGTGGCCAGGAAGGTCACGTTCTGGGTGCCGCCGATGGTGAGGGTGACACCGACGGTGACGATCACCAACGCCACTGCCGCGATCCGGCCGACCGTCATTTCCTCGGTTTCGGGACGGTGGAACGTCTTGGCCCACAGGTCGTGGGCGATCGTGCTCGACGCGCTGAGCACCAGGCCGGCCGACACCGCCAGCAGCGTGGCGATCGAGACCGCGACCACCAGCGCCAGCAGCAGGTCGGACGCGAAGCCGTCTCCACCGCCGAGCCAGACGGTCAAGGCGGGTAGGGCGAGATTGCCGCCCTTGCCGGCGATTTCCTCCCCGCCGGCGCCGAGGGCGGCGCGTGCGGAGATGCCGAGGAACGCGATGAGGACGTTGAATCCGCCGATCAGGCTGATCGCCCAGATCGCGGACTTGCGGGCCTCGATGGCGTCGGGGACGGTGAAGAATCGCATCAGCACGTGCGGCAGGCCGACCGCGGACAACGTCACGGCCACTGCCATGGACATGATGTTCCAGGGTCCCTTGAAGGAGTTGCCGGTGGCCAGGTAGTGGTCGCCGAATTTACTCTGGGAGATCGCCTGCTCGATGATGTTGAGCGGGTTGGGATCGATCCGAATGAGAACCAGGATCACCAGCAGTGCGACGACGCTCATCAGGGCGACGGCCTTGATGATCTGCAGCCACGTCGTGGCGAGCATGCCGCCGAAGAGCACATAGGTCAGCATCAGGACCGCGGCGATCACCACGCCCCAGGAAAAGTCGATCCCGGCCAGTGCCTCCATCAGCACGCCGCCGGCAACCATCTGGGCGAGGAGGTAGAAAACGCAGATGAACAGCGTCGAGATCGCCGAGACGATGCGGACCGGACCGGACCGCAGTCGGGTGGCGAGCGCGTCGGCGAACGTGAAACGCCCTAGATTACGCAGCTTTTCGGCGATCAGGAACATCACCATCAGGAAGATCCCGCACGCGAAGATCGCGTAGACGATGCCGTCCATGCCGTAGAGGTAGGCCAGCCCGGCATAACCCAGCAGGGAGGCCGAGGACAGGAAGTCGCCGGCGATGGCGGTGCCGTTCTTGCGTCCGGTCATACCGCCGCCGGCCGTCCAGAACTCCGCCGACGTCTTCGTGCGGCGCGAGGCGAAGTAGGTCGCCACGAAGGTCGTGCCCAGCAGCAGGATCGTGACGACGACGGCGGTGGTGTTGAATCCGTCAGACATTGCCCGCGACCTCTCGCTCCCGGGTGGCGGGCACGCTCAGCACGGCCGCGGCCAGTACATCCCAGTGGCGTGCGCGCCTCACATACCAGGCGCCGAGGCTCATCACGGTCGCGACGTAGGTGAGGGACAGGATCAACCCGATGCTCAGCCCCGGTACGGGACGTTTCGCGATGATCTCCGGGGCGAAGGCGGCGAAGCCGACGAGCGCGCAGAATGCCACCGTGAAAACGCTCCAGGCAACGGTGAAGAAACTGCGGCGGTCACGTCGTAGGCGGAGCATCGACGGATCCGACCAGAGCCGACTCCAGTCGACAGCGGTCTCGGTGGGAGGCATGGTCACCCTTTCTCGTGGTCGGTGCCGTCTTTCGCGCGTATACCGCGAGTTCACGACGAGTGAGGGCGGGGCCGGGTCGCGTGTGGGATCGAACGGCCCGCACGCCCTCTGTAATGGGCATCACACACGTTATACGAACGGGTGTTTGTTTGTCTAGGCAGGAAAATGAACCTTTCGATGTCTTGGAAAAACGTGCGCTCGTTTGTATTGTGAGTGAGTGACCAGGTCACAGCACGGTGGCGGCCGCACCTTGCGCCCCGAGGGTGCCGTCACCCCGAGCCGGAGGAGTCTCATGATCGGAAGCGGCACCCTGCCGGACACCACAGAGCAAGCGGATCTGCGCGAGATGGTGCGTGAGATCATCGAACGGTATGCACCTCCGCAGCGGGTCAGGGAGCTCGACGACGCCAACGCCTTCGACCTCGAGCTGTACCGTGCCCTCGGAGATGCCGGGCTGATCGGACTCGATGCCCAGGCCGACGGCACGACCGGCGCCGACCCTCGACTTCAGATCATCGTCCTCGAAGAGCTCGCCGCCGGCCCAACCTCGATGGCGGTGTGCCTGGTCGTGCAGTACATGGGCGTCGGCCTGTTCACTGAGTACGGCACCGACCAGCAACGCAGCACCGTCCTGGCCCCCCTCCTCGACGGCCGCGAGCGAGTGGCCTTCGCGCTGACCGAACCCGACGGCGGCACCGACGTCGCCCGCGTCATGCGCACCCGGGCGAAGCAGACCGACGACGGCCGGTGGATCCTCAACGGCGCCAAAACCTGGATCTCCGGTCCGCAGCACGCGAGAAACCTCATCGTCCTGGCCCGAACCTCGACGCCCGAGTCCTCTCCGATCGACGGCATCAGCATGTTCGTGGTCCCCACCGAGACCGCGGGCATCACCGTGAAAGAACTCGACACCTTCGCCATCCACAGCCTCGACACCTGCGAGATCACCTTCGACAACGTCGAGGTGGATGCCGCCGCCGTCCTGGGGCACGTCGACCAGGGGTTCCGGCAGGTGCTGGGCACCCTCAACGGGGAACGACTCAACGCTGCCGCCGCCGCACTCGGGATCGCCCGCGGCGCTCTGGAAGCCGCCGTCGACTACGGCCAACAGCGGCAGGTATTCGGGCGCCCGGTCGGCAGCTTCCAGGCCGGCCAGCACCGCCTCGTCGACGGCGCCATCGCGATCGAGGCGGCCCGCGCCCTGATGCTCCAGGCCGCCGAGGCCACCGCCACCGGCAAACGCGCAGACATCCTCAGCGCCATGGCCAAGGTCGCCGCCTCCGATGCGGCAGTCGCCGTCACCGACGCAGGCATGCGCCTGATGGGCGGATCCGGGTTCAGCAAGGAGTACCCCATGGAGCGGCTGTTCCGGGACGCCCGCCTCTACACCTTCGCCCCACTGACCAACGAGATGCTCCGCAACCACATCGGTGAGAAGCATCTGGGGCTGCCGCGGTCGTTCTGACCGGCGCACCCACACCGCAACCAGAAAGGCACACCGCCATGCCCACAATCACCCCCTTCGCCGACGAGCTGAACGCGCTGCCGCCCCTGGCCTCGCGCTACGTCGACGTCGACGCCCTGCCCTGGCGACCCTCCGGGTACGAGGGCATCGAGATCAAGGTGCTGCTCAAGGACGAGGAGAGCGGCTTGCTCACCGCCCTGTTCCGGTGGCAGCCCGGCTCCGTCCTGCCGCTGCACGAGCACGTCCGGATCGAACAGACCTGGGTGCTCGAAGGCAGCATCGTCGACGAGGAAGGCGAGACCACCGTCGGGAACTTCTCCTGGCGACCGCAGGGTAACCAGCACCGGGCCTCCGCGCCGAACGGTGCCCTGGTGCTGTGCTTCTTCTTGACCCCCAACAGGTTCCTCGAGGGCCCGAACGCCGGCTCCACGCTCGAATAACCGCCACCAATCCAGACCCGAGGAGTTTCGCGTTGCCTCAACCCACCATTCATCGCACACGGCTGTTCTCACCGCTGACCCTGCGCGGTGTGACCTTCCGGAACCGCCTCTGGGTGGCGCCGATGTGCCAGTTCTCCGCCGCCGACGGCATACCCGACGACTGGCACCTGGTGCACCTCGGCTCGTTCGCCAAGGGACAAGCCGGACTGGTACTCACCGAGGCAACCGGGGTCAGCCCGGAAGGCCGGATCAGCCGCAAATGCACCGGGTTGTGGAACGACACGCAACTCGAGGCCTTTTCCCGCATCAACCGATTCGTCACCGAGCACGGATCGATCCCCGGAATCCAACTTGCCCACGCCGGCCGCAAAGCCTCCGCACAGGTTCCGTGGGAGGGTGACGGCACCGTCCCGATCAGGGAAGGCGGCTGGGAGACGGTCGGCCCGTCGGCGACGGCTTGGGGGGACCAGACCGTGCCGCGCGAAATGACCCTGGCCGACATCGGGAAGGTGGTCACCGACTTCGCAGACGCCGCTGCCCGTGCCTTGGCCGCAGGATTCCGGGTGGTCGAGATCCACGCCGCACACGGCTACCTGCTCCACCAGTTCCTGTCCCCGATCACCAACCGGCGCACCGACGAATACGGCGGCGACCCCGACCGCCGCGCCCGTCTGCTGCGGGAGATCGTGACCGCGGTCCGCACGGTCTGGCCGGAGGAGCTGCCGCTGTTGCTGCGGATCTCCGCCACCGACTGGACCGAGGGCGGCTGGGACGTCGACGACAGCGTCGCACTCATCCGCTCGCTCGAGGGTTCCGGCATCGACCTCGTCGACGTCTCCAGCGGCGGCCTGACCCCGGAGCAGAGGATCACCGTCGGACCCGGATACCAAGTGCCGTTCGCCCGCCGGATTCGCAACGAAACATCCCTGCCGGTCGCGGCCGTCGGGCTGATCACCGACTCCTCCCAGGCCGAGCAAGTCCTCGTCGACGGAGCCGCCGACGCTGTTTTCGTCGGACGGAACCTGCTGCGCGAGCCTATGTGGCCGCTCAAGGCGGCAAAGGAACTCGGCGTCGAGGACACGCTCGACTGGCCGACTCCGTACCGGTCGGCCCGCTACCGCGGCAACATCCCCTGATCTTCTGGTGGGCGCGATCGTTGACATGGATGGGTGCCCACCCGGTACCGTAAGAAAACAATCGTTCGTATGTGGTAAGCGTGCCGGGTCCAGAGACTTCCTCGCGCGCCGGGCGGCATCCACGGCCGCATCATCGCCGCCAGCGTTCGTGTGTTCGCCGAGCAGCTCTACCTGAAGGAGAAAAGATGTCCGAGACCAGCCCGAGCCGTCATCAACTGTTGATCGACGGAAAGTGGGTGGATCCGGTCGAAGGCGGCACTGTCGATGTCTTCAACCCGTCGACCGGAGAAAAGCTCGCCGAGATCGCCGCAGGCGGCCCGCGCGATGTCGAACTGGCGGTGCAGGCCGCACGCCGTGCATTCGACAACGGCCCATGGCGGCGGATGCCGGCCGAGGCCCGCGCCCGGATCCTGCACCGCTTCGCGGACCTCGTCGAGGCCAACGCGGACGAGATCGCCCTCATCGACACGCAGGACTGCGGAAAGCCTTTCGCGTTCATCCGCGACATCGACCTGCCGAACATGGCCGACCTGCTGCGCTACATGGCGGGGTGGACCACCAAGCTCGAGGGACGCACGATCCCGCTGTCGCGGCAGAACCCCGGAGATTTCTTCTCCTACACCCGGCGGCAGCCGGTCGGCGTCGTTGCCCAGATCATCCCCTGGAACGGCGCCGCACTCGCCGCGGTCTGGAAGCTGGCCCCGGCGCTGGCCGCCGGATGCACCGTGGTGCTCAAACCGGCCGAACTCGCCTCCCTGGCCCCGCTGCGCCTGGCGGAGTTGGCCGTCGAAGCCGGTGTGCCCGACGGAGTGGTCAACGTGATCACTGGAACGGGCGCGGACGCCGGAGCTCCATTGGCCGGCCACCCGCAGGTCGACAAGGTCGCGTTCACCGGCTCGGTCGAGACCGGCAAGAGGATCGTCGTCGCAGCGGCATCGAATCTGAGCAAGCTGACTCTCGAACTCGGCGGCAAATCCCCCAATGTCATCTACGACGACGCCGACCTCGACCTCGCCGTCGACGGAGTGCTCGGCGCCGTCCTCTATGCCCAGGGTGAGGCCTGCACGGCCGGGTCGCGGCTGTATGTGCAGCGCAACGTCTACGACGAGGTTCAGACCCGTATCGCCGCCAAGGTGCCGGAGATCAAGATCGGCCCCAGCGCCGAGCGCGGTGTCCTGGTCGGCCCGATGATCTCCGACCAGCACCGTTCCAAGGTCAAGACCTTCGTCGAGGGCGCACTCAGTGACGGAGCCGAGATCATCGCCGGTGGTGCCCAGACCCGCGAGCCCGGTTACTACCTCGAGCCGACCGTGCTCGGCGGGGTCGACGACGACATGACCATCGCCCGGGAAGAGATCTTCGGCCCGGTGGTTTCGCTTATGCCGTTCGACGACGAAGCCGAGGTACTGCGCCGCGCGAACGACACCACCTACGGTCTGGCGGCCGGAGTGTGGACGAGCAACGTCGGTCGCGCCCACCGCTTCGCCGAGGCGGTCAACGCCGGTGCGGTCTGGGTCAACTGCTACAACGTCTTCGACGCCGCGCTGCCGTTCGGCGGATTCAAGCAGTCCGGCTGGGGCAAGGAAATGGGCGGCGAAGCCCTCGACGGCTACCTGCAGAGCAAGGCGGTCACCGTCTCGCTCGCCTGACACCGTTCGAAGCCCCCGCAAACGCCCGGCTGGTGCATCAGCCGGGCGTTTGCACGTTCTGTGGCCGAATCCGGTTCGTTCCCACCGCCCGAACGCCGTGGGCCGGTCCGGTACGCAAGCCTCGTTGTGATCGTTGACACGACAACCGAGACAGCTCTAACATACGTACGTTCGTTTGAAGGTTGTCGGTTCCATCCCAAGCCACCGCATGCCGGCCGTTCCGAGTGCGATTCACGGTCGAATCCACCACGTGCCGTGTGCACTTCAGTCCACCCCACCCATCCCGACGGCGCCTCCTGCCTTGTCGGCGGAGAATCCAGATACCAGGAGCCACGTCATGACAACATCGACGCTCACCGGCGCGCGTGTGACCTACACGCGTGCGCCCCTCTACAGTTGGTGGGTCCTGCTCGTCAGCCTGCTGTGTTTCATGTGCTGCTTCATCGGTCTGAACACCGTCGCCGTGTTCGGCACGGTCATCCAGGACGACTGGGGGATCAACGCCACCCAACTGTCCTTGCTCACCACTGCGTCGATGCTCACGTTCTGCGTGGTTCCGGTTTTCGCCGGCAAGTGGGCCGCCCGTATCGGGGTGAAGAAGATCGTCGTCATCGGCCTGCTCTGCAATGTCGTTTCGGGGCTGTTGATTCCGGTCGTCGGTGAGTCCTACGCCGGCATGCTCGTGCTACGTCTGCTCCTGGGCTGCTGCGGCGGCGTGATGAATGCGTCCCTGGCCACCCACGCATCCTTATGGTTTCCCAAGAATCGGCGCGGTTTCGCGACCGGCCTGCTGATGGGGTTCCTCGGCGTAGGCTTCTCCATCACCTCGTTCGCCGGACCGTTGATGACCGACAGCGGCATGTCGTGGGAGATCGCCTCGATGTGGCTGACCGTTTTCCCGAGCATCGCCTGCGGGGTGTTGTTCGTGCTGACCGTCAAGGACTTCCACAAGTCCCACCCCGGTGTGCCCTCGATGGACGCCTTGGTCGCCGACCCCGTCGGACTCCGGCGCCCGCACTCGACCCGTTTCGACGCGCTCCCCAAACCGGGATCACTCGCCGAGGCGCTGCGCAGCTCCCGTGTGTGGTGGTCCTCGCTGTACGGTGCGGGCACGGCGATCACCCTCTACAGGCTCTCCTACGCCCTGCCCTTGTTCCTCGAACAAGACCGCGGCATGACGCTGCTCGAGGCCTCGGCGATCATCGGCGTCACCTTCATGTTCAAACTCGTCGCCGCCCCCATCGGCGGGCTGATGTCGGACCGGCTTTCCGCGGCGAGCGATTCCAGACGAACATGATCGGCGCCGGTCTGGCCGGCATCATGGTGGTCGCCCTGCCCGGGATTCCCGCGAGCACTCTCGGAATCTACCTGTGCATGATGTTCCTGGCAGCCTCGTTGTACGGCGGCACCTACTGGGCGTGGTCGGCGGAACTGTCTCAGCCCCAAGCCAATTACCAGACAAGCGGACTCATCGTCACCGTCAGCAACGTCGGAGCAGTCCTCGCCGCGCCGATGCTCGGATTGATCATCGACGCCACCGGCAGCGCCACCTACGCCATGATCACCATCGGAGTCCTCGGCCTGCTGAGCGTGGAGTGCGCCCGCCGCTCACGATTGTGAGCCGCACTCCTTCCACCCCCTGATCGCCGACCCGTGAGACCGCATACCAGCCGTTGCGTCATCCTCGCGGGTCGGCTCCCAAACGCTCTCCGGTTCCGGGCGGTTCACACCATGGCGGCGAGTCCGGAGCCGGAGAGCGCTCCCGCGCACTCTGCGGGTCGTGCTCGACAACACCCGAGATGCCTCGCATGACGGGACGAGCACTGACAAAGGGGGCTCGGACCGGGATCCGGTCCGAGCCCCCTTTGTCGTCGAAGTAGGGAAGTCAGCGAATGGTCCAGCCGCCGTCCGCGACGTAGACCGCGCCGTGCACGAAGCTCGCCTCGTCGCTGATCAGGAACAGCGCGACGTTCGCCAACTCCTCGGGCTGCGCATGCCGGCCGGCCGGCGCACTACAAAGCGCCTCGACGACCGGCAGATCCTCGTTGTACAAGATGTCCTTGGACATCCCGGTTTCCACCGCACCGGGCGCGATCGCGTTCACCCGCACATTCTGGTGGGCGTAGTCGAACGACATCTGCCGGGTGAACCCGAGGCCACCATGCTTGGAACTGGTGTACGCAGTACCGCCGCCACCGGCGATGAACGCGGCGACCGAGGCGGTGTCGACGATCGACCCACCGCCAGCAGCAATCATCGACGGCAACACCGCGCGGGTAACCAAGAACATGCCCTTGAGATGACGCCGATGATGCGTTCCCACAGCGCCTCGTCTGTGTCGAGGAGCGGGGCGTAATCGTCGAGCACACCCGCGTTGTTCATCAGCACCGTCACCTCTCCCGCAACAGCCGCAGTCTCGGCGGCCGCCGCTGCCACCGCCGACGCGTCGGAGATATCGACCGCCACCCCGCGGGCCCGTCCGCCCGCCTGGCGGATCGCGGCGACCACGGCATCGATCCTGACCGGATCGAGGTCCCATACAACGACCTCAGCGCCCTCGCACGCGAATCGTAGAGCGCTCGCCCGGTCGATACCCGACGCGCCGCCGGTGATCACCGCCGTCCGATCGGCAAGACGAGTTCCCGTCCCACTCGCAGTTCGATCACAATTTCCTCCCCAGGGTATGTCTAGTGAGTGAATACATAGCCACTTGTCGCACCGGCCGCCCATGCCGCCACGCACCGGATCGGTGCGGCCTCGGCGCTCCTCAGTTGTTCTTCGACCGCGGGTAATGCTCGGCAATGTCCCGCGCATCCTCTCGAGCACAGTGACCGTCGGCCATGATCTGCCAGAGTGCGGCGACGAACTGATCTTCTGTCAGTCCGAAATGCACCAGCAGTTCGTCGGCCGGAACGCCGCCGTAGGGCAGCCAGGCCAGCGCCACACGAACCATCGCGTGCGCATCGGTTTCCGCCAGAGGACGCGTCCTCCTACGTTCGCCGTCCCGCTTCTTGCGCCGTAGTCGCTTGTAACGCTCGACCTGAGCGTCGATATCAGTCGACGCTATTCTTCCGAATCGACTGGGCTGCATGGCGGTAACTTTCGAATGCGCTGCACTGCGTGATCAGCCTCGACTGCGGCCGACAGCAAAGCGTGAGGCCCGCCGTCGAATGGATGGAAGGAGCGGACCGGCGGATAGGGTGTTGTGCCACTTCCGTCGCGGATGTGGCGCGCAGCTGTGCGGGGCGACGGAGGTGACCCCCGTAGCCCCGCACGTTGACAACTCCGTCTCGCTCGGGAGGGCCGGAGCGGCCGAATGGGTGCCGCAGCCTCAGTCGCGGAAGGGCTGCTTGACCCAGCCCTGGTCCCAGTTCGACACCTGGTGGGTGCGTCCACGCAGTTCCTGGAAATACCAGGTGCCGTCGCGCTTGACGAACTGATCGGTGTAGTTGATGGTCAGGATGACCGGGTCCTTCTTGGTGGTGTCCTGGCTGTTCTCGATGGTGCACAGGCACAGCAGGTAGAAGTATCCGGTTGCGCTCTGGCCGTCGTCGGCGAGCTCCACACGTGGGGCGATCATGTAGTGCAAAGCCCAGGTGATCTTGTCCGACAACGCCCGGAAGTGCGCCTTGATCTCCTCGGGGCCGGTCATGGATCCACCCTCGCCGTCCACGACCCACCGGCCGTCTTCGACGAACAGGCCGGCGATGCCCTCCGGGTCATAGCCGTTGTCGCAGAAGCCGGCGTAGCGGTACTTGAGCTGTTCGATTGCGCGGACGTCTTCGAGTCGTGTCAGTCTCTCGGCGAGCTCGGCGACGCTCACATCCGCGGTAGTGGTGTTCATGGTTTGGAGTCCTTCTGTGAGGGTTGAGTTCTGGAAGGTTTGTCAGGAGATCTGCGCGAGGACGTTGGAGACCGTCTCGAGGTTGCGCATGCCCTCGCCCGGGTCGTCTGCCGGATCGACCCACAGCACTGCCCGTTCGATCCCCAATTCTCGATAGCTCTCGAGCAGTGCAGGATCCGGCGGCGCCGAGGCCACCGCGATGCCGACCGATTCGGGATCACGGCCGGACTCCTCGACGACCCTGCGGAACTCGGGCACTGTCTTCGACAGAGTCGGATCCTCTGCGGAGGGCACGACGTACCAGGCGTCGGCCCACTCGGCGGCGTGCCGCATGGTGGTGGGGCCGCCGCCGCCGAGGTAGGTACGTGGGCCGTTCGGTTGCGCGGGTTTGGGCCACGCCCAGGAGGGGGCGAGGGACGCCCGAGGCCCGTCGTAACTCGCCTCCTCCTGCGTCCACAGTGCCTGCATGACCTTGAGCTTGTCGCGCACGGTCGAGTAGCGCTGCTTCCAGACGACGCCGTGTGCCTCGGCCTCCTCGACGTTCCAGCCCATTCCGACGCCGCAGATGACGCGGCCGCCGGAGAGGTGGTCGAGGGTGGCGATCTGCTTGGCTTTGGCGATCGGATCGTGCTGAGCGAGCAGGCAGATTCCGGTGCCGAGCATGATCGTCTGCGTGTGCGCGGCGATCATCGACATCGTGACGATCTGGTCATAGGTGCGCAGGTAGAACCCGGGTAGCTCGGGCCCGCCATAGGGGATCGGGTAGTCGGTTTTCCGGGACACCGGGAAATGCGTGTGTTCGGGTACGAACAGGGACTCGAATCCGTACCCTTCCGCGGCCTGCCCGAACTCGATGGGGTCCGGCCCCTGATCGGTGAAGAAGTAAACTACGCCCACATCCATGACGGGTTCCTAACTGAAGTGTCTGCGTGTAAGGGGCGCCGACGGATTCAGGCGTCGCCGACGACGACGTGGTCATCGAGGACCACGACGTAGTGCTTGCCGATGAAGTTCTCGACGTCTGCCAGGGCCGCCTGACCGGCCTCGGACGCCCAACCTGCCTCCATCGCCTCGGCGCTCTCGTAGTCGAGAACGGCCAGACCGTCGATCCCGAATCCGTTGTCGGGTTCGGTGGCACCTTCCTGCGGAACGACGTGCCGCTGCACGTAGCGGATCACGCCGGGCACCTGCGCGGCGAGCGGGGCGTGCTTTTCACGCCAGTACTCGTCGAACTGGGCGAACGACATTCCCGGCTTGCGTCCGATCAGTGCGATCGTGCGGACCGGTCCACCGTTGACTGTCATTTGATTTTCCTTCTCTGTTGGGGTCTGTTGACGTGGAAATGTGGGATTGTCAGCCGGGGTACTTTGCGAGCATCCCGGCATCGACGGGCAGCGCTGTGCCGGTCACATACCGGGACTCGTCACAGGCCAGCCACAGGACGGCTTCGGAGATGTCGGCGGAGTCGACCCACGGCACCGGGAGCAGGTTGATGCGCCCGAGAACGTCGATACCGTCGTCGAGGGTCGGGTTCTCGAGGTCCGGACGGAAGATCTTCGCTGCCGTCGGATTGTCGATCATGTCGGTGCGGACGTTGGTCGGATGCACCGTATTGACCCGGATGTTGTGCGGAGCAACCTCGTTCGCGACCGAGCCGACCAATCCGACCAGCGCGTGCTTGGCGGCGCTGTAGTGCGCCACGTGCGGGACTCCGCGGATACCGGCGATGGAACTGATCGCGATGATCGACCCGCCGCGACCACCGGCGATGATGTGCGGCAACGCCGCCTTCATCGTCTGCCAGACACCGGTGAGGTTGATGTCGATCAGGGTGTCCCATTCCGCACGGGTGAGCTCCCAGGAGGGTTTGGCTGCGCCGAGAACGCCGGCGTTGGCGACGACGATGTCGAGTCGTCCCAGTTCGGCGGCGGCAGCGGCGACCGCGTCGATCATCGACTCGTCGCGGACGTCGGCTTCGATCACGACCGCCCTGCGGCCTAGGTCCTCGATCAGGCCGGCGGTCTCTTTCAGGTCCGCGTGCTCGGGCATCGCGTAACTGACCTGGTCGATCGGGCGTACCGAGTCGAGCAGGATGAGGTCCGCGCCTTCGCCCGCGAGAGTGAGGGCGTGCGACCGGCCTTGGCCGCGGGCGGCGCCGGTCACGAACGCCACCTTGCCGTTCAGTCGCTGACCGATGTCTCTCATGAAAGATCCTTTCGAGGATTCAGGCGGTGGAGGATGTGGCGCAGGTCCAATTGCTGTGCTCCCACCGCAACGGCGATGACCACGGCTTGGACGAGGAACTGGGTGGAGGACGGTGCGCCGAGGGAGAGCACCAGCTGAGTGAGCTGGCTCAGGAACAGGGCTCCGACGGCTGTGCCGATGATGTTGCCGCGGCCACCGGTGAGGGCGGTGCCGCCGACGACGACCGCCGCGATGGCCGGCAGGAGGTAACTGGTGCCGGCGTTGGTGTTCGGTGTGCTCACATACCCGGCCAGCAGGACCCCCGCACCGCTGTAACACAGCGCGGCGGCGACGTATCCGCTGATCTTGATCCGCGCGGTGCGCACACCCGCGGCGTGGGCGGTGCGCTCGTTCGACCCGACGGCGATCACCCGGCGTCCCCAGGCGGTGCGGCCGGTTGCGAAGACGGTCACGATCATCAGCGCGATCGCGAGCCACACCGTGTTGGAGACACCGATCGACTTTTCCAGTGCGAAGTCGGACACGCTCTGAGGGGCGCGGGTCGGGGTTCCTCCGGAGTAGGCCAGGGCGGCGCCCATCAGGACGGCGTTGACTGCCAGGGTGGCCACCAGCGGGGTCACCGAGAAGGCCGAGACGACGATGCCGTTGACCAGGCCGACGACGACGGCGATGGCGGCGACGATGAGCAACGCGGTGAGGATGCTGCCGTGGTCCTGGGCGTACTGGCTGCTGACCAGGGCGGCCATCGTCATCATGCCGGGCAGTGACAGGTCGATGCCCTTGAGCATGACCACGATGGTCTGCCCGATCGCGGCGATCGCCAGGATCCCGGCGAAGGGGAGTAGCGAGTCGATCGCGCTGCCGGAGACGCTGCCGGGTGCGATGAGCCAGCTGAAGCCGAATAGGGCCACGGTGATCGCGATGACCGAGCTGGTGCCGTTCCAGGTCGGCGTCCAGCGGCGAGAACCGGAGTCCTTCGGTTCGGTGTCCGGGAGTGCTTGTGGTGCGTGCATTGCGCTCACGGCGTCAGCTCCGCTCTGCGAGGGTTCGGGACTTGGAGTAGAAGGCGGCCGCGGCGATGGTCAGCCCACCGAGCAGCCACTGCTGCCAGTACAGCGGCAAGCCGATGAACTGCACCACCGTATTGATCTGGATCACCAGCACCGCGCCGAGGCAGGCACCGATGAACGAGCCACGCCCACCGAAGATCGAGGCGCCACCGAGTACCGCGGCACCGATGCTCGCGAGCGTGTAGCTGTCACCGATACTGGCATTTCCGGTCCCGGCCTGCGCCATCAGCAGCACGGCCGCCGGAACGACCAGCACCGAGCAGCCTACGTACGCGATCAGAGTGATCCGCTTGGTGCGCACACCGATCCGATCTGCGGTGGCATGCGCGGATCCGGTGGCGCGCAGGCGGATACCGAACAGAGTCCGGTACATCGCGAACTCGAGCAGCACCGCGACGACGATCGCCAAGACGATCATGATCGGGATGAATCCGAGCTTGGTGGACGCGTACGACAGGAAGATCGGATCGATCTTGCCCGCGGGCAACGGTCGCAGCAGGTACGCGATGCCCTGGATCGCGGTATAGGTCACCAGGGTGGCGATCAGGGGATTGATCTTGACGACCACCGCCAAGGTCCAGTTGACCAGACCGACGACCGCGGCCACGAGTGCGAGCACGATCAGCCCGATGATCATCCCGATCGGCGTCTTGTACGCAGACAGGACGAACGAGCCGACCACGACCAGCAGGCCTGCCAGCGGCCCAACCGACAGGTCGATGCCCCCAACCATCATCACCACCTGCTGGGCCATCGCGAAGAACGCCAAGGTGGCCAGCAGCGGCAAGATCAGCCCGAAATTGCGTGAGGTGAGATAGAACTCGCTCTGGCTGATCGCCACACCCGCGAGCAGTATGGTCGCGATCGCGAGAATCGCCGCGGGAGTGAGGTCGTTGCGGGCCAGCTTCCGGCCGAAGGTGACTTTCCGCAGCGCGGTGCCGACGCGACTGCGACTGCCGGTGGCACTGAGTGCGGCCTGGGCGATGCCGTGCTCGGACAGGTCGTCGCCGACGAGTTCCTTCGCGGCCTTGCCACGGGAGAAGACGATGACCCGATCGCAGAGCTGCTCGAGTTCAGCAGCAGAGGAGGAGAGCACGATGATCGCCGCGCCGCGGGCCGCCGCCTCCCGCAGGATGGTGTAGATCTCCTCGCGGGCGCCGATGTCGACACCCTGGGTGGGCTCGTCGGCCAGAATAAGCTTCGACTCGGTCATCAGAACTCGGCTGAGCACGACCTTCTGCTGGTTTCCGCCCGAGAGGGTGGCGATATCGACCTCGGCGGAGGGCGCCTTGACCCGCATCGACGCGAACGTTTCGGACGTGGCCTTGCGCTCGCGCAGGCGCGAGAGCACGCCGAGGTGAGACAACCGCCCCAGCGACGACAGCGAGGCGTTCTCCCGCAGACTCAGGCCCGGAAGAATGCCCTCGTGGTGCCGGTCGTGCGGAAGGTAGGCGATTCCCCCGGCCAGTGCCGCGGTCGGACTCGACGTCTTGACTGCCCGACCGCCGAGTTCGATGGTGCCGCGCCCGGCGACCAAACCGCCGAGCGCACGCAGGACCTCGCGCTGTCCCTGACCCTCGACACCGGCGAACCCGACGATCTCGCCGGCACGGACCGTCAGGTCCAGGTCGTCGAACCCTGTACCGGAGAATCCGGTGACCTCCAGCAAGGTGTCACCGAGCGCGGTCGTGCGGGTCTCGGCGCGGGTGTGCGCGCGGGTGAGCTCGCGGCCGACGACGAGGTTGACCACGTCCTGCTCGGTCACCTCGGCGCCGTCGAACGTTCCGACCAGCGCGCCGTCGCGCAGTACCGACACGGTGTGGGCGATCTGCTTGACCTCGTTGAGCCGGTGCGAGATGTACACGACCGCGCCACCGGCGTCGATCAACTCCGACACCAGGCGGAACAACTCGGCCACCGCGGGCGGCAGCAGATGCTCGGTGGGTTCGTCGAGGACGATGACCTTGGGCTCTTCCGCCAGGGCCTTCGCAATCTCGACGACGAAGCGCGCGTCGGGCTGCAGTTCGCGGACCGGAGTGCGCGGATCGATCGAGGCCACGCTGCTCCACCGCGAGAGGATGCCTTCCGCCCAGCCGACCTGCTCGCCGACCGAAGGGCGGCGGTCTTCGGGCATATTCAGGCGCATGTTCTCGGCCACCGTCAGATCCGGAAGAAGCGCCGGCTCCTGATAGACGATGGCGAGCCCCTGCTCCCGGCACCAGGCCGGGGACGGGTCGGTGGCAGCGACGCCACCGATCTCCACCGTCCCCGAATCGGCGGTGATCGAACCGGCCGCAATGCCGACGAGGGTGGACTTGCCCGCCCCGTTCTGGCCGACCAGCGCATGGATCTCGCCGCGCCGGACGGTGAGCGAGACACCCTTGATTGCGTGGACCCCCGGGTACTTCTTGTCCACGGAGCCCAGTCGCAGGACGATGTCCTGATCGGCGATCTTGTGGACCGGATCTTCTTGAACCTGTAGGTCACTCACGTACATCACATCCTCGACGATGTCTTGCTGAGTCATTGTTGACCACTCCTCATGCTCGGGCCGGACCGTTAGCCGTTACCGGAAGACGGCCGAGAGCTGCTCGGGCGAGAGCGCCGAGGACAGGTCGGCGTCCGGCGGCAGGTCCTCGCGGCAGGTCGGGAGCTTGCCGCCCAGGGTGTCGACGAACGTCGGCAGTTCGAAGTTCTCCGGCTCGTTATCGGGCTGTCCGTTGAGCGCGGCCAATGCCTTGCGGGCTGCGATACGCACGACGGTCGTGGTGCCGTCGAGGGTCAGCAACTGGAAATCCGGGTTGGCCTGGTGGTACTGCAACCACATGCAACCGAGTTCGTTGTCGGTCGCCGACGTCGCCAGCGGCGGGATAGGCCGGCCGGCGTTGATGAACGCTCGCAGCCCGCCCTTCGATGCGACACCGTAATCCGATGCCAGAGCATCGATCTCGGGGTACTTGGTCAGCGCCCCGGCCATCGCCCGCTGCTCGTATGCCGCGTCCCAGCTCGACGGCTGCGGCTCGTTGGTCAGGGGTGTGAAGGCATCGCCGAGTTCCTTCGAGGTCTCGTTGATTCCGTCCCACAGGGCGACCGTCGAGGGGCTCCCGCCCGGCAGTCCGCCGCTGAAGAGCATCTTGCTGCCCGGCTGGACCTGGCCGCCCAGCCACTTTGCCATCGCGTCGCCCTCGACATCGAAGTCGTACTGGACGTAACCGTCGTAGTCGACGCCGACCTCACCGCCGGGATCGGCAATGTAGGGCACGACGACGACACCGGAGTCATGAGCATTCTTCAGGGCGCTGAGCGCCTGGCTGCCGAAGTCGTCGTACGTGACGATCGCATCGAAACCCTGTGCGGTGTAGGAGTTGATCGCGGTGATGTACTTCTGCAGGTCGTTGTCGGCCTGGGTGTACTCGAGGGTTACGTTCGGGCAGGCGGAAAGCTCGTCGGTGAGTTCGGCCTGCGTGATCTTGCGCCACGAGTTGGCACCGAAACCGGCGACGTGCGCGATCTTGAGGGGCTGGTCGCCGCAGAGCTGCTCGACCGGCAAGGCCTGGCCACCGTCGCTCGTCGAACCTCCGGACCTGCTACCCGATTCTGCCGGCGCACTGGCGGTGCATGCGGCGACGCTGAGGATCGCGCTGAGGGCAACTCCGGCAAGGGCCGCACGACGACAAGACAGAGCGTTCATGGATTTTCCTTCTTAATGCCAGACACAGACGAACGTTTGCTCGTTTAGCTATTGTGGCGTAGAGCACAGCATCCGTCAACGGGTGATCTACGGCATGGCGCAACCTTGGGAGTTTGGGGGTGCTCGCGGCGCTCACGCGTCAGCAGAAACTGTGTGGCATGTTGCCCTTATCGCCTCGCGTCAACTCTGTTGCGGCAGTGTGGAAGAGCGATCTCGCGTCCCACTGTGGTGGTGCGCCGCCTGTGCGGCGGAAGGCCCGGAGAGTGGGAACCGTTGTGCGCGCTCTGGGTGCTGGCGGAGCAACGGCCACTAGCCCTCCCGGTCCGTGACGGACTGGAAGGGCTGGGCCGTGTCGTATGTTCGGTTGTGGAGCTTGGTGCGGGTGTCAGCCGACCGGGACCGGGGCGGCAACGCGCACAGTGTTGCGCAGGGTGCCCAGGCCGTTGATCTCCGTGGTGAGCGTTTGACCGTCGGACAGATGTGTTCCCGTCGGATGGCCGACCCCGCCGGGAGTTCCTGTCAAGATCACGTCACCAGCCTGCAGGGTGACGATGTGTGAGATGTACTCGATCAACCGTGCGGGGGTGAACACCAGGTCGCCGGTCGAGTCCGACTGGACGGTTGCACCGTCGACGAGGGTGTTCAATGTGGCACCGAGCGAAAACTCGTCCGGGGTCACCAGCGTCGGGCCGATCGGGCACGTTCCTTCGAAGGTCTTGCCCTGCAGCCACTGCTGCGTCCGATACTGGTAGTCGCGCATGGTGACATCATTGGCGACGGCGAAACCGGCGATGTATTCGCCGGCGTCGGAGGCTTGCACCGTCCTCGCCTTCTTGCCGACGACGACGGCGAGCTCACCTTCCCAGTCCACCTGCTGATCGGCATAGGCAGGGACGTGGATGTCGTCGTAGGCGCCGATGAGCGCTTCGGGAAACTTTGCGAACAAGGTCGGGTACCGGGGAAGTTCCCGTCCCATCTCTTCGATGTGGTTCGCGTAGTTCAAGCCCACGCACACGATCTTCGTCGGGTGCGGAACCACCGGTGCATAGTCGGCGTCGGCGAGATCGGTGACGGCACCAGCGGCCTCTGCTGCAATGCGCTGCCAGTTCGGGTTTCGTAACAGCTCCGAGACAGAGGAGTACGGCTCGATCAGGACCGCTGACCCGCCGTCGATCCTGGCCGCCGCGGTGGATCCGTTCAAACGCAGCGTCGCCAGCTTCATGAGACGGCGACCTCGGCGGGCTTCTTGAGCATCAGACCGGATCGCTGGACGCGGCAGACCAGCTTGTCGTTCTGGTTGAAACCGCGGTGTTCGAAGCGCACGATTCCGGTATCCGGCCGGGACTTCGATTCGCGGCGCGACAGAATCTGGGTCTCCACGCGCAGGGTGTCACCGATCAGCACCGGTGCCGGGAAGGCGATCTCCTCGAACCCGAGGTTGCCCAGCGTCGTTCCGAGTGTCGTTTCCTGCACCGGAATACCGACGACGACACCGAGGGTGAAGACGCTGTTGACGATGCGCTCGCCGTACATGCTGTTCTTGGCGAACTCGGCATCGAGATGCAGGGGCTGCACGTTCATGGTGAGCGTCGTGAACAGCAGGTTGTCCGTTTCGGTGACGGTGCGGGTCACGGCGTGCTGGATGGTGAGATCCGGTTCGAGCTCTTCGAAGTACAGTCCACTCATTTGTCTGGTCCTTTAGGTTCGGTCGGGTGATGGGTCAGCGCGACTGGATGGTTTCGGCGAGGGCAACCACGCCGCGGGCGGTTTTGACGTGGGCGATGTCGACGTGTTCGCCCTCGAACAGTGCCGCCGCCTGGCCGTTCGCCTGGGCCTGCTCGAAGGCCTCGATCATGCGGCGGAAGCGGTCGACGATTTTCGGGTCCGGCGCATAGACGTCGTTGACCGTCTCGATGTGTGAGGGGTGGATGAGGACCTGCCCGGTAAAGCCCAACCGACGGTTGCCCTCGGCGAACCGGCGCAGCCCTTCCAGGTCGGAGATCTCCTGCCAGAGTCCCACGATCGGATGGGCCAGCCCGGCGGCGCGGCAGGCGAGCACAGCCTTGCTGCGGTAGTGCAGGGTTTCGAGGCCCTCGGCTGTCCACTCGAAACCGACCTCCCGCGAGACATCGGCATCGCGAGCCGCGGCGACCATCAACGATACGACCCGGGGATGGGCTGCCGCGATCGACTCGCAGTTCACCAGCGACTTCGCGGTTTCGAGGGTGGGGATCACCTCGACGCTGCCGCGGGTGAGCGCGGCCTCGATCTCGAAGTGCTCGAGCAGGGCCGCGAAATCCAGCACCTCCCGCGGTCCGTAGATCTTCGGGAGCAGTAGACCGCCGAGCCCGGGGCGGACGACGGCCTGCAGGTCTTTGCCGAAGTGGTCGGTATCGAGGGGGTTCGGGCGCACCAGCACCGTCACCTCGGGGTGCTCGCGTCGCAGGGTGTCGATCGTGACGGCTGCCATCGAGCGGGCCTCCGCCTTGCTCGGCTCGGGAACCGAATCCTCGAGATCGAGGATTACGGCGTCGGCGCCGGCGCGCACGGCTTTCTGCGCCCAGCCCTCACGATGAGCCGGCACAAACTGGAGAGAACGTAGGGGTCGCATTACTTCCTCACTCGATAGGGAACCGCCGGTGCAGGGACGACACGGACTCCCCGCGCAGTCCCGGGTAATGCCGCCGATCGTTGCGCCGGCCACTCGGCCGTGTCCGAGCCCGCAGCGAAGAAGGTGCGGGATTTCGTGGTGTGTGGCATCTCGTCACATCCAGAGATCGTGGTGCAAGGCTTTGACCAAATGATTGACCAGCGGGTTGGCTGCCCGTAGTGTTAAACGAACAATCGCTCGTACGTTAACACGGCCGGCGGCGCCGGCGCTATGAGGAGTTTCGATGACAATCAACGACGTCAGCACTGTCACCCGAGTGATCGGGCAGCCCGATCGCTGGTGGGAGGACCTCGAGCTGGGGGACGTACTCCGTGGCCCCGGTATGACTGTCACTGATGCACACCTGGTGCAGTGGGCCGGGCTGACCTGCGACATCGTCTCGCTGCACCTCGACGAGGAGTACGCCGCCGGCACCCAGTTCGGGCAGCGAATCGCACACGGGCCGTTCACGCTCTCGCTCGCCCTGGGGCTGACGACCCAGACCGGCTACTTCAACAACGTCGTCGCCTGGCTCGGCCTCGACGAGGTGCGCGCTTTGCGTCCGGTGCACATCGGCGACACCTTGCATCCCGAAGCCGAGCTCATTGCCGCCCGTCCCACGAAGAAACCCGACCAGGGCATCTGGTCCTTCGCCTACAGCGCTCTCAATCAGCGAGGCGAAGCCGTGATGACCTTCCGGAGCAGCTTCATGATCCGCCGACGCCCCGAGCCGCTGCGCTGACTCGTCACCAGGCGGGCCCGCGAGCGGCCGCAGTGGCACTCATATCTTGCATAAAAGCAACGTTTGTCTTCTGAAAGGAATCGAGCATGGCCGAGCACGACAAGCCGGTAGTAACTCGCAAGGGGGCGGAAGCGCAGAACACGGGCCAATCCGGTGGCGCCGTGCGGGTGTCCGGGGTCAGCGTCCAGCACACGCCGGCGACGAAGCTGTGGTTCGGGAAGGTCTTCAACGAGCCGGGATATCGGTCACTGCCACATCATCACGGTGAGGCCGAAACCGGCGGGTACGTTCTCACCGGCAAGGCGCGAATCTACTTCGGCGAGAACTTCAGCGAGTATATCGACATGTCGGAAGGGGACTTCGTCTTCGTCCCACCCTTCATGCCGCACGTCGAAGCCAACATGAGCACCACCGAGGAACTCATCTGGCTCACCACCCGCACGCCCGAGAACATCGTCGTCAACCTGCCCGAGGTAGACGACGGCACCCTCGCCGGATACGTCCGTGTCGGCACGCACGCCGAGGCGCACTGACCTTCTCTCTCTATATGCATCATCCGCAGGCGGTCCTTTCGCTGCGGCTCAATATTTCCACCCACGGAAGTCCTCCGGCCGAATCACGGCCGAATCACGGCCGGAGGACGTCGGTGCGTCGAGCAGCGGAACGCATATCGGCCGTTTGGTGTACCGGGACGGGGGCGAACCGGGGGAGAGGTGCTAGCGCGCGCCAACGCCGGTTGTCATCTTCGCGACCGCCGCAGTGCGATTGTTCACCGACATCTTGCGCAGGATATTGCTGACGTGAAACCTGACCGTGTTCCTCGATATATACAAGTCACGACCGATTTCGGCGTTCGACGCACCGCCCGCGATCATGCCCAAAATCTCGTGTTCGCGACCGGTCAACGGCTCGTCGTGATCCGAAGGCCATGCGGCATCCGCGCGGGCCGCAAGACCGGCGTGAACACACGAATTGGCGTGGACGCCGGAGAGGAGGATCCTCTCCAGCGCCGATGCGGCGCCAAGGCGTGCCGCCGGGTCGTCCACGTGCTGAGAGTGAAGCAAATCGAGGATTCGGCTCAGCTCGGCGTGCATGGTCATCGATTCCACAACCCTCCGGGGACTGACCCAGCCATGGACGCTCCGCGGCGGCTCTCCAGTCCTGGCGTTGCTCGGCCCGAAATGGTTGTTCGACACGGAAGTCCTTGCCATCGACCGTGAAGAGTCATAGGCTCAAACAAACAAACACTCGTAAGTGTAAGCGGATGTCGGGTACCGAATCAAACTCCGGTGAAAGAAGCGGTCCCATGTCGCTCGCCATTGGGGATCGAACAGCACACCTCCCGCTCGAGTTGACCAGCTTTGTCGGGAGGCGCGCCGAACTCGCTGAAGCCACACGACTCCTCGGTACTCACCGGTTGGTCACCGTGACCGGAATAGGTGGAGTGGGGAAGACTCGTCTGGCGCTGCGTTTGGCAGCAGACATCGGGCACACGTTCACCGGCGGTGTCCGGCTCATCGAACTCGGCGACGTGCACGACGCCGGGAACCTGACCGACACCATCGCCGCGTCACTCGCACCCGAGATCACAGCGCACTCGCTCGACGATCTGACCGAACACCTGGCGACACAACGCGCGCTGTTCGTGTTCGACAACTGCGAACACCTGGTTGCCGACGTCGCGGTAGCAGTCGAGAAACTGCTTCGGGTCTGTCCGGATCTGCGCATTCTGGCCACCAGTCGGGAATGTCTGGGGATCGGTGGCGAAGCCACACTGGCGCTGCGACCGTTGGCGACCCCCGACTGCCACGGCCCGAGTTCACTGAGCTTGCTCCCCAGCTACGAGGCGATCGCCCTGTTCACCGATCGGGCCGGCGCCGCCGTGCCCGGGTTCGGGATCACCGAGGACAATCAGTTCGCCGTCGCGAAGATTTGCCAGCGGCTCGAGGGGCTGCCGCTTCCCATCGAGCTGGCGGCCCGGCGGCTGCGAGCATTGTCCACACAGCAGATCCTCGAACACCCCGACGATCTGTGCTGTTTCCTTACCCTCGGTAGCCGGGGAGCGCCCGCACGTCAGCAAAAGCCTGCGTTCGAGCCTGGCCTGGAGTTACGACCTGTACCGCGGCCGAGCGGTCTCTGTGGGAGTTGCTGTCGATATTCGAGGACGGGTTCGAACTCGACGCCGCCGAAGCAGTATGCGCTGGTTACGCCACCGCGGACGAGTTAGTCGACGTGGCGAGCTCGCTGATCAACAAGTCGATCATCATCCCCGAAAAGACCGCCGGTCTGGTGCGGTATCGCATGCTCGCGACGGTGCGCGACTACGGCCGCGACAAGCTGCGTACAATCGACCGGCACACGACTGTCCTCCGCAGGATTCGAGACTGGTTCATCAAGCTCGCCCTCTATTCGGACGCCTGTTGGCTCGGCTTCCAGCAGGTCGAATTCATCGATCGCCTGGACCGAGAGCGGGCCAACCTCTATGTCGTGATGTCGGCCTGCTTCGACGATCCGTGCGGATTTCGCATTGCGATCGCGCTCCGGCGATTTTGGGTGTGCCGTGGTCTTCTGAAAGAGGGCCGGCAGTGGCTGAGCCAAGCCCGGGCCCACCAAATCTCGAGGTCGTCCACCGCGCAGGTCGCGGCGCCGTGCGCCGAAAGCGCACTGGCGGGCCTACAGGGACGATCTCACGAGGCCCTCGATCTGCTCGCCGAGGCACGTCGATTCGCGGCCCTGAACTCGGATCCGGGCGTAGCGCAACCCGTTCTACGTTCGGAAGCCGAAGTGTCGCTCGCGAGCGGCGATGCCACCACGGCGGCCGCGCTCTTTGAAAACGCTCTCGCGGCGATTGGTGAGTCCGGGGATGCCACGGCATGCTTGGAGGTACTGACAGGACTCGGTCGCGCTCGCGGTCGCAACGGCGAACACGAGACCGCAGTCACCTGCCTCGAAGAAGCCCTCGTAATCTCCGAGCCCACGGCGAATCGGTGAACCGGGCCGTTGCCCAGACGGCCCTCGCTGCTATCTCCGAGACTGTATGCCAGCTCGTCACAGCACCGATGCCGGACCGGAAGAACTCCGGCCCGGCACCACCCACCAGTGTCAGCCGACGGCGCTGTCTGACCACTCCGGGTAGTCGACGTAGCCCTTGTCTCCGCCCGAGTAGAAGGTGTCGAGATCGGGCATGGTCAGTTCGAGGCCATCGCGCAAGCGACGCACCAAGTCCGGGTTGGAGATGAAGTACCGACCGAATGCGATCAGGTCGCCGCCGCGCGCCAACCACCGATCGGCATTCGCCTTGTCGACGAAGTCTGCACTTCCGACGATTGCAGGATTGACGATCAGCGGGCCAGTCCAGATTTCTCGGATCCGGTCGTTGATATCGTTCGATGCAGTCTCGAGGATGTGGAGGTACGCCAATCCCAGCGGATTCAGGGAGTTGAGAAGCGTTGTGTAGAGGCCTTCGGGATCGCTTTCGTTCATGTCGTGGAACTTTCCGCCGGGAGAGAACCTGATCCCCACCCGGTCGGCGCCGATGGCAGCGCTGACGGCGGTAGCGACCTCGACTGCGAAGCGTGCCCGGTTCTCGTGCGACCCGCCGTACTGGTCGGTGCGCTGATTGCTGTTGTCCGACAGGAACTGCTGGATCAGGTAGCCGTTGGCACCATGGATCTCGACGCCGTCGAAACCGGCGGCGATTGCGCGCTCGGCCGACGTGACAAACACGTTGACCTGCTCTTGAATCTGCTCGACGGTCATATCGACGGGAGTGACGAACGCCAGCCGACCGCCGGAGTTGAAGATCGTGCCCTGGGCGGCGATGGGCGAGGCTCCGAGCGGCTGCAGTCCGTTGATCTCCGGGTGTCCAACGCGTCCACCGTGCATGAGCTGGGCGAAGATCCGGCCGCCGGCATCGTGGACAGCCTTGGTTATCGGGCGCCAGGCGGCCTCCTGCTCGTCGTTGTACAGACCGGGAATGTTCGGCTCGGACTGTCCCTGCTTCGACGGCGAGATGCCCTCGCTCACGATGAGCCCCGCGCTGGCGCGTTGCCCGTAGTAGAGCGCGGCACTCTCGGACGGCAGTCCCGTCTCGGAGGCGCGAACCCGCGTCATGGGCGCCATGACGACTCGATTCGACAGCTCGAGTGAACCCAATTTATATGTCTCGAACAACATGACCTGAGAACTCCTTCTGTGGGGATATTTGTCCGCCCGGCCACCACCTGGCTCGCATCGGCACCGAGTAATGCCTTTTGCATGGCTAGTTGTCGACCGCGCTGTCGGTGTTTGTCTGGTGCGAGTGAATTCGGTGGTGCAGTCACAGTCGAACCCCGGAGCTCAGTCTCATCGGCGTAGCGAGGCGCGAGGTTGCGCCCGACGAGCCTTGTCCGGGAATCGTTGAACGTTGTCATCGGACGAATCGATGATTCCGGTAATGCTCAGGTGGGGTTAATGTTTCGGATGGTCTCTGCGCTGACCCCGCGTGCGATCGGTGATTGGTCGAAGTCCCTCTCCCGTGCAACAAACGTACGGACGTTCGTAAGTATTAGCGGAATCAGTCGATGTGTCAACCCTCACAGGTGGACGCATGGCCGGGTACGTGTCACAGCTGTGGCGATAAGGCGCGATGCGGCCGCTCTGGTGTGGGGCGAGGGGTTCGCTGATGCGATTCGGTCGTCTCGAATGGCCGACTCGCAGTGGTGTGGACGGAGACGCCCGCAGCGGAACGTTGCCGACAGTGGTGTTCGGGTCCGGAACTCTTGCGTCACCGAAAACTATGATCTACGTTACATCCAACGAACGAGCGTTTGTAGGCTTCTTTGCGTTCGTTGCACCCACTTGACGTTCCTGCCACGCCGTTCGAATCGTCGGCTGCCCTTCTGGCTGCACGCCGTGTCAGTAGCAAACACGGACGGCGCGCAGAAGATGCAGCTAGGCGCGCGCTCCCCATAGGACCGGATAGGTATCCCCAAGCGAGGAGGATCCGTGATCGCTTCAGAGTCAACAACTGCGGACACGCGAGAAGTGAAAAGTCTCCATGTTCCAGACCCCATCGACAAGCTGTGCGCCATCGAGGAGATTCGCCAGCTGAAGTCACGATACTTCCAGGTCGTCGACGAGAAGGACTGGGCAGGCATCGAGGCGCTCTTCACCCCGGACGCACGTGTCGATTTCGGTGGTGAAGGTCAATATCACATCGGGCATCACGGGGTGAGTGCGGCCGATATCAACCCTGACGATTGGATCGTCAGCGGCGGCGAAGCGACGGCGCGGGTCATCGCGGGTGCGGTCTCCGAGGTCATCTCGGTTCATCAAGGACACGACCCGCAAATTGAGCTGATCAGCCCGAATCGAGCTGTGGGGCGCTGGTCGATGTACGACCGTCTGGAGTATGGCGACGAGGTCATGCACGGCTACGGGCACTACCACGAGAAGTATGAGTGCGTGGACGGGACATGGAAGTTCTCTGCGCTTACCCTGACCCGGCTTCGCGTGGTCTGGTCCGACAAATAGGCACCTGCTTCGGCACCGCCGCAACATCCAACATCACGATCTGCTCGAATTTCGATCTTCGTGCACATCGCAGTGTCCCGGGCCGCAGTTCGGCGGGACCGCCCTACCCATCCCACCGGCAGTGCCCCCGACAAGTCCCCAAACAGGAGTCAACATGTCGAAATTCCCACCTCGCGCAGACCATAAGCGCAGACGGGCTTACCTGACCGCCGCCGGATGCACCGCCGCCACACTCCTGCTCACCGCGTGCGGCAGCGCTCAAAGCAGCCCATCATCAGCGCCGGACGGCATGCCCTCATCCGGTGAGGTGATGTTCTTCGGCCAGTCCCGCGAGAATCCGTACTTCGGACAGAACGAGGTCGGCGCACGCGAAGTCGCGGAGTCCTACGGCTGGGATGTCTCCTATGTCGAGGCGTCGACGCAGGAAGAACAGGACTCTGCAATCCAGCAGATGCTGGCTCAGGGCGACAAGCCCGTCGGCGTTGTGCTGAACCCCATTTCCGGGGAAGCGGCAGTAGCGTCCGAACAAGCCATCAAAGCAGCAGGAATTCCGCTCGTCATTCTCAACCAGGTTCCCACCGAGGAGCAGGACTCGTTGTTCGACGCGTACGCCGGCGTCAACGACTACGGCAGCGGTCGAACAGCAGCGCAGTTGCTCATCGCTGGTGCCCAGAAGGCCGGCGTACCCCTCGGCGACGGTCTGATCGTCAACACGGTTGCCGGCCACACGGCTGCGCAACAGCGAGTCGCCGGATTCACCGACGAGTTGAAGCAGAGCTCTCCCTCGTCAGCGGTTCTCAGCGATGTGACATCCGGCGGATTCCTCGAATCCGAGGGCTACAGCATCGGCTCCCAGGTCATCCCAGCCAACAAGGGAAAATTCACCTGGGTGTACGGAGTCAACGATGCCCTGGCGCTCGGTGCCATCCGCGCAGCCAAAGAGAACGGCATCCTTCCCGGCAAGGACGCACTCTTCGTTGGAGGCACCTGCATGAACGCCAACACCAATGCTGCGGTAATAAATGGTGAACTCGTCGGCTCGGCGATCCAATCTCCGCTCGTCGAGGGACAGTCCGCGATCTACGCGCTGGCGGCCTACCTGAAGAACGGCTCGGTCCTCGACGGCGATGCAGACCTGTCCGCGGACGCGCCGCCGTCCATCGACACCCCGCCGCACAAGCGCAACTTCATGCCCAACACCAAACTCGACGGCACCGCAGCATCGTTCGACAGCACGACCATCTGGGGCAGGCCGGCATCGGAGCTCTGCAACTACAGCTGAACCGTACCCTGCAGTTCAGCGGTGTGAATATTCGAGCCTCACAATCAGAGACGGAAGAGCGAACGATGGGTTCTGTCGACAACGGCGCTGCGCCGCCGGTTCTCGAAATGAGAAGCATCAAGAAGTCCTACGGGTCGGTGCACGCCCTTCGCGGAGTGGACTTCACTCTGCGCAAGGGCGAAGTGATGGCGCTCCTCGGCGAAAACGGCGCGGGCAAGAGCACCCTGGTAAAAATTCTCGCCGGCCTCGAATCCGCGGACGAGGGAACGATCCTTGTCGACGGCGAACCGACTCAACTCGGCAGCACCCGGCGCTCACGATCTGCCGGTATCGCCGTCGCCGAGCAGGAGCTGAGCGTGATCGGCCCCCTGAGCGCCGCGGAGAACATCTTCCTCGGCGGCGTACCGTTCAAGGGCGCGTGGACCTCCGCGAGACTGGCGAAGGAAGCGCGCAAGCATCTCGATGCCGTGGGTCTAGAGCACATCGATCCACGCACCCCGGTGGAGACGCTGTCGGTGGCAGAGCGCCAACTCATCGAAATCGGCCGTCTGCTCGCTCGTGATGCGAAGATCCTCATTCTCGACGAACCCACTGCGGCACTGTCGGATAACGACATCGAACGAGTAAAAAGTACGGTATTCCGGCTTGCGGCCGCCGGTCACAGCATCGTGTACGTGACCCACCGGCTCGGTGAGGTCTTCGAGATCGCCGACCGCATCACCATATTCCGCAGCGGCCGGAGCAACCCTCCCTGCAACGTCAGCGACGTCACCCTCGAGAAAGTCATCGAAACGATGATCGGTCGTCCCCTCGAAGATATGTTCCCGAGACGAGCCCAATCATTCCGAGCTGCCATCCTCGATGCAGCCGGCATCACGACCCGAGAGCTTCCCAATCCCGTGTCGATGCAACTGCATGCAGGGGAGATCATCGGGGTGGCCGGGCAGCTAGGCTCCGGCTCAGGTGCGTTGGTGCGCGCGATTTCGGGTGTCGACGTGGTCGAGTCCGGGTCAATCGTGGTCGACGGTGCGCCACTACCACCGGCGCACACCCTCACGGACGCCATCAAGTCCGGTATCGCGTACTGCTCGAGTGACCGGAAACTGGATGGCATCTTCGCCGACCTGACCGTCTCGACCAACTTGATGGTTCCTGCCATCAAGTCGATCTCCCCGAACGGACTCGTCAGCCGACGCCGGGTGCGGGAACTGACCCACACGATCGCTGGGCAAGTCGCTCTGAGCCCGACCCGGATGCCCCACAAGACCGGCACTCTCAGCGGCGGCAACCAGCAGAAGGTCGCGTTAGGAAAGTGGCTGGGTATCTCACCGAAAGTGCTCCTGGTGCAGGAACCGACCCGCGGCGTGGACATCGGTGCGCGTGCCGAGATCTACCAGCACTTGCGGATGCTCGCCGAGCAGGGCCTGGCGATCGTGTTCGCCTCGTCAGACCTCGAGGAGGTTCACGGCCTCGCCGACACCATCGTCACGATGTTCCGTGGTCGCCTCATCCGAACGGTTCCTGCCACGTCCATCAGCACACACGAAGTGCTGCGCGACATCACTCACCCCGAGGAGGTACAGATATGAGCGCGGTCGGCACGACTACTGTCACGTCCTCGGATCCGCCCGCGTCCGCAAACGCCACGGGAGCGAGAAAATATCTCCCGCTGGCGGGGGCGGCACTGGCGCTGGCTACGGCGATCATCGTCGCGGGTCTGACCAACGAGGCATTCCTCACCACAGCGAACGCGCTGGCCATCCTCAGGTCCGCGGCCTTGACCGGAATCGTTGCCCTCGGCGCCACGTTCATCACCGTCGCAGGCCGATTCTTCTCGCTGGCGTTAGGGCAGACAGCGGTATTCGGCGGAGTGACCTTTGCCCTGCTGATGTCTCACAGTGTGCCGTTTGCCCTCGCTGTCGTCGCGACGCTGATCGTGACCCTGATGCTCGGTGCCGTGCAGGGCGCTCTGGTCTCGATGGGTGCCAACCCGATCGTCACCACCTTGGGAGCCGGGGCACTACTCGCGGGTCTCGCTGGTCTCGCGACCGGCGGCAAGAACGTCCGCATCGACAACACCTCGGTCGAGTGGTGGGGGAACGCTCGTCCGCTCGGGGTGCCGACGCAGACCTGGGCGTTCCTGATCCTCATCGTCGTGGCGTGGTTCGTGATGAGCAAGACGCGATTCGGGCGGCAAACGGTGGTCACCGGCGCCAACCGGGCCACTGCGATCAGCTCAGGAATCGCGGTCTGGAAGGTCACCACCGTAGTCTTCGTCGTCGCGAGCGTAGCGGCGGGCATCGTGGGAATATTCGGGGCCGCGCAGTTCAGCCAGGCCCGGATCAGCGAGTTCAGCGGCCTCGACTTCGACGTTGTCGCAGCGATTCTCATCGGCGGCACAGCGATTCAGGGAGGGCAGGGTTCGCCCACTCGAACTGCGCTGGGCGCGGTCTTCATCGCGATGCTTCAAAACTACATGTTGTTGCTGGGCTGGTCCTTCGGAATAAGGACGACCATCATGGGTGCCTTCATCCTGATTGTTGTGGTGTCCTTCCCCCTGGTTCGTCGCAGAGCGGGAGCTAAATGATGCGTTCTGGAATTCTTCACCATGACCTCATACTGCGCATCGCACTGGCGGTGCTGGTGTTTCTGTTCTTCGCCCTCACCACCCGCGGCTATGCAAGCAGCGGCAACATCTACGCAATCTTGGAATCATGCGCCCTCGTCGGCATCGTCGCCGCCGGACTCGGTGTCACCATGCTGGCCGGTGAACTCGATCTGTCGGTGGGCTCGATCGCCGCCTGCGCCGGAATCGTCGCAGTCCAGATGTCCGGTTCCGGAGTCGTGGTCGCGGTTGCCGCGGCGACTATCGCGGGGCTTGTCTTCGGTGTCCTCCAAGGTGCCCTCATCGCCCGATTGAACATCTCCTCACTGGTTTTCACACTCGGTACCTTCATCGCCTTGCGCGGTGTCGCATTCGTGCTCTCACACGAGCAGACCGTGACGATGGACCTGTCCAACCTTGCGATCACAACTGCCTTGCGCGAGCGGTTCGTCATCTTCTCCCCGTTCAGTCTCACCATGATCGCCATCGTGGTGGCGATCGGGTACGTCCTCCGGTACACCCGCATCGGCCGCGAGATCTACGCAATAGGTGGAGCGCGCAAGGAATCCCGTGCGGCCGGTATCTCACCCTCAAAGCTCCTCGTTCTGGCCTTCGCTCTCTCGGCGGGGCTGGCGGCCCTTGCCGGTTCGCTGGCATCCCTGCGGTCCGGTAGTGCCTCTCCGAGCGGACACGAGACGCTACTTGTCGCCGCCGTCACCGCAGCCTTGATCGGCGGGATCAGCCTGTACGGCGGCCGGGGAAGCATGTCGGGCATCTTCGTCGGCGTTCTGACCTTGCAGTGCCTCCTCTCCGGCCTGACATTGCACGGCGCCGCATTCTGGGCGGCAAGCCTTGCAACTGGAGCGGTCCTGCTCGTATTTCTGGTCCTCGACATCGCGAACGGATCCTCTCCGATCGGCCAGTCGCTCCGCAGATTCCATGTTGCCCGGCGATCCTCGCGCACACCACGCCCGCGGACGCCGGTATCTGCATCCACCCCCGTGTCCTAGCTCCCGTACCCGGGTAGACAGGTACACCTCGAGAATGCTGTCCATTATCGATATATCGAAGGAAGATGACTCATGAGTGAAGTCGGCTTCGTCCAGGGCACACGTTTGGCCAACCGTAAGGCGGTCATCACCGGGGGAGCGTCGGGGATCGGCCGCGCGAGCGCGCTCCGATTCGCGATGGAAGGTGCACGGGTCGTCATCTGGGATCTGAACAAGGAGCGCATCGACGAAACTGTCGAGTTCATCCGGAACGTCGGAGGCGATGCAGCCGGCGTACAGGTCGATATCTCTGACACGGCAAGCGTGGAGGCAGCGGCCGAAGAGACAATCCGGATCCTCGGTGAAGTCACCGTGATCATGAACAACGCCGGGATCCTCGATGACTATGCCACCGCACTCGATACGGACGACGCGTTGTGGGACAATGTGGTCGGAGTAAACCTGAAGGGAATGTTCTTGGTCAGCAGGGCTCTGCTGCCTTCGATGTTGGCCGCCGGCGGCGGCGCGATCGTCAACACCGCCTCCGTCTCCGCGCTCATCGCAGGCGGTGGCGGGATCGCCTACACGACGTCGAAGCACGGTGTCATCGGATTCACCAAGCAAATGGCATTCGACTACGCCCACCAAAACGTGCGGGTCAACGCCATCGCCCCCGGCGCGGTGGAGACCGAAATGACGAAGGACATCCTCACCAACGAGGAACTGCCCGTCGTCGAAGCCCTACGCAAAGCCCCGGCCGGACGCCACGCCCAGCCCTCCGAGCTAGCCAACGTGGCGCTATTTTTGGCCAGCGACGAAGCAAGCTTTGTGCACGGTGCTGTGTATATGGCAGACGGTGGGTGGACCATACAGTAGATGGTCCTGGATGCGGCGTGAGGCCTGTTGATGGTCGAACGCGGCGAGATTGCTCTAGCGAGGTAGCCGACCCACTCGTGATACGCAACGGCTTCTGTCAAACGCCGCCATGGCGAGCACAATGTAGGACAACGAGTTTCCAGTGGTGAATCGGCGAGTTGGTCAACACGTCCGCCGATTGCATAGACATTGAACATGTGTATGAACCGACAGCACCACAGTGGGTATGGTGCTGGTTGGCGGATGAGGGTTCGCGCGCGATTTGACCAAGGAAGAGACCCTCGCGGGCATGGTGTCCCGTCGGGGGCGAGCATTCGCCACGTCTACAACCCGGCGGGACGCTTCTGGGGCGTTGCCCGTGGTCATCTGAGCGACCCGTCCTATTGCCGTCCGTGGGCTGCCTGTTCAATGGTGTGACCGAGTGCGAAGAGCCTGTCGAGGCGATCTGGGTGCCCGATGAGTTGCAGCCCCAGCGGCATGCCCTTGCCGTCCCGGTGACCTGGCACGGCAAGTGCAGGCAGGCCCAGGAGTTGCCACGGTCGGCTGAGGATGGGAGAGCCGGTGGCCGTCAAACCCTTCGGCGCGGCGCCTGGGCTGGCGGGGCCGAGAACAGCGTCAACGTCGGTGAGCAGTTCCAGCATCTCGGCGCGTGCCTGCTCGGCAACGGACAGCGCGCGGTGGTAGTCCCGGGCGGTGATTTTGCGGCCGTGCGTCAGGAGGTCGTTCAGCGGTGCGCTCAGTTGATCCGGCCGGTTACCTTCCGCGGCGAGCGCGCGGCAGGCTTCGTAACCCATGACTGTGGCGTGTGCTTCGACGAGCCGAGGGGTCAGTGTCGGCCAGTCGATGTCCACGAGTACCGCACCGTTCACCACGGCATCGTCGACGGTCTCCGTCAGTGCCGCCCGCATGTCACCCGAGATCTCGGCAAGTTCGGTGCCCGGCCACACAGCCAGTTTCGGCCGCTCCGGCGGTTCGAGGGGGTCCGGGAAACGGGCCGCACTGGTCAACGCCAGGTAGGCGAACCGGACATCGGCGACCGTGGGCGTGAGCAGTCCGACTGCGTCGAGGCTGTGGGACAGTCCGACGAAACCCGTTGTGTCGAGGGGCCCTCCGACGGCCGACACGAAACCCGCGACTCCGCAGTAGGCGGCGGGCCGGGTCAGTGAGCCGGCAGTCTGACTGCCGAGGGCAAGGGGGACCACGCCCGCCGCGACGGCGGCCGCGGAGCCGCTGGACGAACCGCCGGGTGTGTGCGAGAGCCCGTGCGGATTCCGGGTGGGGCCGGGAGCGAAGTACGCGAACTCGGTGGTGACCGTCTTGCCCAGGGGAATCGCGCCGAGCCGTCGGAGCCGGGTGATCAGTGGGGCGTCGGACTTGGCCACTCGCCCCTGTCGCAGTGGCGATCCACATTCGGTCGGCACGGCGTGGACGTCGATGATGTCCTTGACTCCGAACGGGATTCCGTTCAGGAGTCCACCCGAAGGTACGGCGTCGAGCTGCCGGGCAGCCTCGATCGCGCCGGTCCGGTCGATCCGTACCCACGCCCGGATGTCGGGCTCCATGCGTTCGAGGCGATCGAGCGCGCCGGCGATCACGTCACTCGGGGTCAGCTCGCCCGCGGCTATTCTCGCCACGAGGGTGGACAGCGACGTGTCGTGCTGTACTGCGGGCATCGGGTTCTCCTCGGTTCGGTGCACGGAACGTTTCCTGCGCGTGGCTGTTGCTGGGGCGATTACAGTTCCAGCACGAGGCGGCCGGTCCTCGCTCGGGACACGCAGGTGGCGATCTGGTCGCCGGCCTCCTTCTCCTTGCGGGTCAGACAGTTGTCGCGATGGTCCGGTTCACCGTCGAGGACGGTGAGCACGCAGGTCCCGCAGATGCCCTCACGGCAAGAGGTGTCGACCTCGATGCCACCGTCCGCCAGTACGTCGACGATGCTGCGTCCGGGCGGGACGCGGAACACCTCGCCGGTGTCGAGCTCCACCTCGAACTCGTCACCGGATTCTGCCGCCGGCTCCAGGGCCTGGAAGTGCTCGATGTGCACGTTGTCCTCCGGCAGCACCCGGGACGCCACGTCGACCACGCGTTGCATGAACTCCTTGGGCCCGCATGCATAGACGTGCGTTGCGGGGTCGATGTCCTCGAGTACCCGTGCCAGCACCTGACGTTGGTCGGTGCGGTCTACTCCGAAGTGGAACTCGACATCGGCGGCGAACTCCGTGCTCTCGAGCAGCGGCACGAATGCTGCCTTCTCCCGACTTGTGGCGAAGTAGTGCAGACGGAACCGGGCACCGGTGCGGCGCAGATGGTGCGCCATGCTCAGCAGCGGCGTGATTCCGATGCCTGCCGCGACCAGCACGTGCCGGTCGGCGGCATGCTCGAGGCCGAAGAGATTTCGTGGTTCGCTGATCGTGAGTTCGTCGCTCACCGCGACCTGGTCGTGCAGTGCCGCGGACCCGCCTCGGGAGCAGTCCTCCCGCTTGACCGCGATCTCATAGCTGTCGGTGCGGTGGGGTGGGCCGCACAGTGAGTACTGGCGGGTGATTCCGCCCGGGCCCGTGACGTCCACGTGGGCTCCCGCAGCGTAGGGCGCGAATGAAGCGCCGTTGCTGCGACGCAATGAAAAGCGCTTGACCGACACGGTTTCGGTCGTGATGTCGGTAACCGTCACTGTGATCATCGTCGGTCTCCTACAGCAGGAATCCGGACGCGTTCACGGCGCCCGTAGAGTTGATCAGCCGGATGATCTTCTCCTCGATGAGCGGCTCGGCCCCGTCGACGCGGATGCGGTGGGTCACGTCCGCGCCGAGAACGAAAGTCTCCTCCCTCCGGTAGCCCACCAGCACCTGTGCCGAGCTCAGCTCGACGGTCTCGTCGTCGCGGTGCTGGACCAAGAACCGGGAGAGTGTCCGCACCGTTCGCGCGGCGGCGGTCGCCGAGATCGAGTAACCGGACGTCAGCCGCTCGATCCGCATCCTCCGCATGCGGTCGTCGTCGTAGACCATGTTCAGTGCGGACGCGAAGTCCTCGGTGTCCGGATCGATGGGGATCACGTACCGGCTGCCGGGCGCCCACAACCGATCCCACTTTTGGTACTCCTTGCGGTCCAGCAGGTGCGCTTCGCGCCAGATCAGCTCGATGGCCGGAGCGATCCGGGGATCGGAGAGTTGCACGGCCTCATAGGTTTCAACGGACATCGGTCATCATCGCCTTCCACATCGTGTATGCCTCGCGCATGCCGGTCTCGTCGGTGGCGTGTGAGACGCGGCCCTTCAGTTCGTCCTGCTCCCGCCCCAGCCCGCGGTTCACCATGATCGGCAGTCCCGGTCCGGCCGCCGCGCCGCGCTGGACTCGGTCCCAGGCCTCGGAGTCGTCGGTGGTGCCGAACCCGAACGGGCCCTGGAAGTGCTCGTGGATTCGTAGCCGCTCACGGTTGACGACCTCCGGTGCACCGTCCAGGCCGAGCGCCAGGTGCCGAATCTCGGTCTCGGTCACGGAGATCGGGCGCAGCACACGGAAGAACGACATCGACATCGCCACGTTCGGGAACAGGTTCAGATTGAACCCGGCTCCGTGCATCGAGCGCACGATTCGCCGCACCTTCGCCGGTTCGAATTCCTTCGACAGTTCCTCGACGATGTGGCCGAAGCGTTCCTGCAGTTGTTCGGTGCCGTCGTCCTCGTCGAGGTCGACGTGCTCGGGCACCATGATCATGACGCTGTGTCCGTTGCCGAGCGAGTGCGTGAGCGCCTTGTCGTCGGTCATGAACGACAGCATGTCGGCGGTTTCCTCGTCCACCGAGGACATCCAGGACCGGTGCACGATCGGGAAGTGGTACCCGTCGGTGGTGTTCTCGAGCTGGATCTTCCAGTTGCCGTTGAACCGGAACTTGTGCTCGCCCTGCACCTTGATCGGAAAGCCGGCTCCCTGCTTCATGAACAGGTCGATCCAGTGTTTGGCCGGCCCGAGGAAGTCCGCCAGGGGTTCCACGTCGTGGTTGACGCTCGCGAAGATCATGCCCGCATAGCTGTCGACCTGCAGTCGGTGCAGTGGAAAGTCCTTCTTCTCCAGTACTTCTTCGTAGCCGTCCGGGTAGGGGATGCCGCGCAGCTTCCCGTCCAGTGCGTACGACCAGGCGTGGTACGGGCACGTGAATCCGTTGGCGTTGCCCCGGGGGGCTTCGCACAGGCTGGCGCCGCGGTGCCGGCAACGGTTCAGCAGGACGTTGATTCCGCCGCGGCGGTCACGTGTGACGATGACCGGCTGCCTGCCGACCGTCGCGGTCTTGAAGTCCCCGGCATTCGGGATCTCGCTCTCGTGGGCCACCCACACCCAGGTTTGGTTGAAGATGCGGTCCATCTCCAGTTCGAACAGTTCGGGGTCGGTGTAGAGGGAGATGTCCACGCGGTCGCTCTGGACGAGGCCGGCAATGTCGGTGTCCGTGAGTTCAGGTGAGGTGGGTGTGTTCATGTCGTCATTTCCTGTAAGTCGTCGGGTTCGGTGTGTTCGTCCCATGCGGCGGCGGCACTCCAGTAGTCGCTGCCGTCGGCGCGAATGCCGTGCTGCCACTCGGTGATCCGTCGCAGAGCGGGTTCCACGGCCGCGCAGGCGGCGTCCGCGCCGTCGGGACCTTCCTCGGGGGTTCCCCAATGGACCCAGTTGAGTTCTCGGCCTTCGCGGTCGTGCAGGAACAGATCCACGTGGTACCAGCCGTAATAGCGGATGTCCCGGTAGCAGGTGAGGAGCATCGTCCGGCCGTCCTGCGCGGTCATCGTGTGGTCACCTCCTGAAGGCGGGTGGCGGTTGCCGGTGCCAGGTCGGTGTCGAAGACACGTTCGGTGCGGAACCAGGAGATCCGGGCTCTTCTCCCGTCGGCCCGGAAGGTCACGTTCAGCCGAGCCACGACGAGTTCGGTTGCACCGGAGTGGAACCGGGACAGCTGCTGCATCAGCCACCTGCCGTCGACCTCGTCGCCGTCGAGGGTCGTCGTGCCGGGGTGAAGCAGGTGGACGTTGGACAGGAAGTTCCCGTGCGGGGGTAAGTGGGCCGACAGCATCGTCGCGATCGCCTCGGAGCCCGTCGTCCGTCCGAACTTTTCGGTGTAGAGCGGTCCGATGCCCTCCCACACGGCGTCCGGGGTGAACAGGTCGTCGAGCCGACCGGTCACGTCCGGTGGTCGGGGGACGTCGCAGAGTTCCAGGTAGCGGGTCAGCACTTCGTGTGCGAGGCGCTCTGGTGACCGTGAGACGGCACTGGTGATGGGCATGCGTCTTCAGCCTCCTTTCGAGGATCGGCGTACCGGTGACGGCGAGTGGGGTGAACTCCGGGGGAGAAGGGTCCGCGGGCAGATCAGCCCGTCCGGACCTCGGTCTCCGCCTCGGCATTGTCTGCAGTCTCGTGGTCGTCGATGTCTTTCGCGTTGGTCTCGGGAGCGGCCGCCACGGACATGACGGTGATGACACCCATGCCGATCAGGAACAGGGCGATCGGCCAGGATGCTCCTGTCCAGGCGAACAGGGCGGTGGCGATGATGGGGGAGAACCCGCCGGCGACAACGGACGCGAGCTCGTGTCCCAGGGCGACTCCGCTGTAACGCACGCGGCTGTCGAAGAGCTCGGTGAAGAACGCCGGTTGGGTGCCGATCATCGCCCCGTGGCAGATCACGACCGCCACGAAGACGGCCAGGAATACCAGAATCGGATTGCCCGAGTCGAACAGTGCGAAGAACGGGTAGGCCCAGGCGATCATCGCGATCGCGCCACCCAGATACACCGGACGGCGTCCGACCCGGTCGGACAGCGCTCCCCACGCAGGCATCGCGAACGATTCGATCAGCATCCCCACCACGACCGCGGCAAGGACGAGCCCGCTGTCCAGACCGATCTTGGCCGCGTAGGCAAGACTGAATGTGAGGAACACGTACATCGCGCCGTTCTCGGCAATGCGCGCACCGAAGGTGATCAGCACCGACTTGCGGTGGGTGCGGAGCACCTCGAGAATCGGCGGCCTCGCGGGCTTGGTGGCTGCAGCGTTCTGCCGGGCTACCGGTGTCTCCATCACCCGGAGCCGGATCAGCAGGCCTACGGCAGTGAGCACGATGCCGGCCAGGAAGGGGATCCGCCATCCCCACGCGAGGAAGGCTTCTGTGGTGGTCGTTGTCTGGACCAGTGCGTACACCGACGCGGAGAGCACGAACCCCAGTCCGACGCCCGTCTGGCTCCACGCGGAGTAGAAACCGCGGCGGTGGCTCGGAGCCTGTTCGCTGACGATGAGTACGCCGCCGCCCCACTCGCCGCCCACAGCGATTCCCTGCACGATGCGCAGCACTATCAGCAGTATCGCCGCCCACACTCCGATGGAATGGTAGGTCGGCAGGACGCCGATCAGGAATGTCGCCACCCCCATGATCATCAACGTGACCACCAGCATCGATTTTCGGCCGACCCGGTCGCCGAAATGACCGAAGATCACGCCACCCAACGGTCTGGCGAGAAACCCTGCCGCGTTCGTGCCGAAGGCGGCGATCGTGCCGACTAGGGGATCGAACGTGGGGAAGAACAGTGTGTTGAAGACGAGCGCAGCGGCGGTGCCGTAGAGGAAGAAGTCGTACCACTCCAATGCGCTGCCGACCAGGCTCGCGATCGCCGCCGTGCGTACTTGACGCGGCGTACGCTGCGTTCCTGTCATAGGGGTCCTCCATGGGCAGTTGTCGAGATCGGTAGCTGCGGTTCAGCTGCACGGAGTGTTCACGACGGATTCATTCGAGAGAATGCGATCGGTCCGGTGCTCGGACCGAAAAATTTGCAACTGTCAGTTGTTTACATGTTCGAAATCCCGTGTCAGAGCGGCAGCTGCCGTTGTGACGACGGGAGCGAGGCGCGAGACCTGTATGCGGTCGATCGGACCGACCACGGTCAACGTGGCCACGGCGACACCGTGCGAGAGGATCGGCGCGGCGACGGCCCCGTAGCCGACGACGAGTTCCTGCCGATCCACGGCAAAGCCTTGCCGCCGCACCTGGTCCAGCTCGGCGGTCAGCCGCGCCGGATCCGCGATGGTCCACCTTGTACGGCGTGACAGAGTCGACGCCATGACGCGCTCGCGGATCGCCGCGTCACCGAAGGCCAGCAGCGCCTTGCCGGACGCGCCGCAGTGGAACGGAACCCGGCCCTCAACCTGGGTGAAGGTGACACCGCCCCCACGCTGGCTGAAGTACTTCTCGGCAAAGAGAACCGCCTGATCCCCGGGGAAGGCGAGCACCACGGTCTCCCGGGTTGTGAGCGCCAGGTCCTCGAGGTACCGCGCCGCGATCAGCCGCAGGTCTCTGGTCCGTGGTACGCGCTGGCCGAGCTCGAAGAGCAGGGAGCCCAGCTCGTAGCGGCGGCCGTGCCGGTTCAGCAGACCGACCTCGACCATTTCCGTGGCTACCCGGTGAACCGTCGTCTTGGCGAGCTGGGTCCGCCGCGCCAGTTCCGACAGTCCGAGCACCGGCGCGCCGGTGTCGAAGGCATCCAGGATTCTCCGCACCTTCCGCAGTAAAGATTCGCCTTCCGGCTCGGGACTTCCCACAGTTACTCTTTCACTCTTCTCGCCCGGGTGTGGTACCCCAGCGGGCACGGAGTTCGGCCATGTACGCACCGAACTCTTCGACCATGGACACCCGGCCGGGATGCAGCAGCCACTGCTGTTGCAGCCCGTCCACCAGTGCGATCGTGCGGTGAGCCAGGACGGGGCCCGGGGCGTCGGCACGGACGTCGCCGCGGGCCTGGCCGACACGGACGGCGTCGGTCAGCCAGGCTTCCATGCCGAGGTAATGATCCTTGATCCAGGTGTGAGCGGGATGTCCGACCTCCACCGCCTCCGCGGACAGTCGGACGAACAGTCCGACCAACTGCGGTCGCGTCGAGTTGCGCGCAACCAACGCCTCGAGCGCATCGAACGCGTCCCAGCCCAGCGGCGCCTCCCCGTCCTCGTTGGTCAGGAACACTCCGTCCTCGGCGTCGCGCTCCTCGAGGACGGCCGAGAGCAGTGCCACCTTATTCGGAAAGTGATGTAGCAGACCGGATTGCGACAGTCCGCTCTCCGCCGCCACCTTCGCGATCGACGTGCCCTTGAAGCCCGAGGTGGCAAACAGTTCCAGGGCCGTCCGCACCGCCTTGGCTCGCGACACCTCGCCGGACAGCTCACGCTGCGATTTCGCCGGCGCTGTGTGATAACTGGGTGGGAAGGACATACACGCTCCTTATCGTTGTCCGGCTACGGGCAGGGTGACCCGGATGTCACCGAGGCCACGAGCGATCAGCACGTCGCCGGTGAGCGGCAACGGATGCCATCCTCCTCGGTGCCACCGACGCAGCACTCGCCGGTCGACGGGAACATCGACGGACGCGGTCTGTCCGGGCTCGACATCGACGCCGGCCCATCCGATGAGCCGCACGGGCTCACCTTCCGGTCGCCAGTACGCCTGGACGACTTCACGTCCGGCTCGGGAGCCGCTGTTGGTTACCTCGACCGTCACCGCGCGAATCGCGTCGTCGACGGTCAAATTCGCTTCGCCGTACGCCCATTCCGTGTAGCCCAGTCCGTGCCCGAACCAGAACAACGGCTCGGTCTGCCAGCCGCGGTACCCCACGGCGCTGCCCTCGCTGTAGTGCAGTTCGCCGTGCACGGGTACCGGCGACCAGGCAGGGCCGTCCCCGTCGCGCGCCGGGAAGGTGGTGACGAGTCGACCGGCGGGTTCCACCTCGCCGGTCAGGACCGCAGCCACCGCCGCTCCCGCCTCCTGACCGGGAAGCCCGGCCCACAGCACTGCGTCCACCCGATCCAGCCACGGCATCAGCACCGGTGTAGCCGCGTTGACCACGACAACGGTGCGTTTCGCCACCGCCGCCACTGCGGCGACCAGGGCGTCCTGCTCTCCGGGAAGGGCGAGGGTGATCTTGTCGACCTCTTCGGTCTCCTGCTCCGGGGTGAGTCCGACGACCACCACCGCGAGGTCCGCGTTGCGCGCTGCCCGCGTGGCAGCGCTGATCGCAACCGCGGGAGGTTTCGTCGCCACGCGAGCAGCGAGTCCGAGGACCGGTCTGCCTGGTGCGGCCGTCGCGACCGCGGTGATCGTCGCGCCTGGTTTCAGGTCGAGGACCACGGTGCGGTACGGCAGTCGCAGCACTTCACCCGCGTCGTCGACGCGGTCCTGGTGAATCCGTTCGAAGTGGCCCGGCGCCGTGAACGTCCAGTCACCGCGGCCACGCACACCGACTTGCATGCGTGTCGCCTGCTCCATGACGACCTCGGCGGTGAGTTCGATGGTCGCCGCCGACTCCAACCACGGGCTCTCCCGCAGGGAGACCTCACTCCAGTCGACGTATCGCGACTCGATCACCTCGCCCTGGGCGTCGCGGGTGGTGACCCGCATACCGAACTCGCCCGTCTCCGGGTCGCGCAGGGAGTGTTGGGCGGCGGCCAGCGGATCCGTGCTGATCTCGACTCCGTCGGCGACGGATACCCGATCCGCGCCGAGAGCTTCCGTGATGCCGTCCGCGATGCTGACCGCATGGGGTGGTCGTACCTGCGACGAACCGGCGCCCTGCACAACGGTTTCCGTCGCGTGCCGTCCGATGAGTGCGACGGTGCCCTCGGCCGTCAGCGGGAGGGTCGACTGTCGGTTGACGAGCACGGTCATACCGCGAGCGGCCAGGTTCCGGAGAGCCTCGCGCCGGCTTGGACTGTCGGGTGTCGGCACAGTGGACGGCCAGTCCCGCTGCGAGCCGAGCGCGCCGACCCGCCCTGCCAATCTCAGTAGCCGGCGCACGTGTTCGTCGACCGTCGTCTCGGCCACTTCGCCGGCTCTGACTGCGGCGACAAGTGCGTCGCCCCAGGGACCCGCGGGGCCCGGCATCGAGAGGTCCAGTCCGGCGTTGGCGCTCTCGGCGGTGGAGTCGGTCGCGTACCAGTCGGACATGACCAGCCCGTCGTATCCCCACTCGCCCTTCAGAACTCCCTCGATGAGTGCAGTGTTCGCGGTGGCGGGAACGCCGTTGATGTCGTTGTAGGCGGCCATGATCGCCCAGGGATTCGCGTCGGCGACCGCCATCTCGAACGGCAGGAGATATACCTCGCGCAAGGCTCGCTCGTCCACCACGGAGTTCACGGTCTTGCGGTCGGTCTCCGACTCGTTGGCGACGAAATGTTTCAGCGTCGCCCCGATGCCGTTGTCCTGCAGGCCTTTGATATATGCCGAGGCAAGCGCTCCGGTCAGTAGCGGGTCCTCGCTGAACGACTCGAACAGTCGTCCGGCCAGTGGGGTGCGATGCAGATTGACCGTCGGGCCGAGCACCACATGCACGTGCTGCGCGCCGGCCTCCTCGGCGAGCAGCGCCCCGGCGTCCTCCGCGACCGCGGTGTCCCAGTGCTGGGCAAGCAAGGTGGCGTTGGGCAGCAGGCATGCGATGCGCCCTCCCGTGAAGCGCTCGCCGCGCACGCCGGTCGGACCGTCGGAGAGTACGACCTCGGCGAGTTCTATCGCCGGGTCCGGGTGCAGGGTGAAGTTCGTTGCGCCCGTCAGCAACCGGACCTTGGACTCGAGATCCAGAGTCGCGATCGCCTTGTCGATTCGTGTCTCCAGATCTTGGCGGGGGCTTGTGGAAGCGTCTTCGGCAAGCCGATTCCGTGTGTTCGCCATTCCCTAGCGCACCTTTCTGATCGGGAGAATGAGGAGCGCACCCACCGCGCAGGCGGCGGCGGCAGTGCTCAACAACAGGTCGTAGTTGTGCCCGCCGATCCCGATCAGCAGGGCGCCGATCCCGGGAGCGAGGGTCTGGGGCAGGACGTTGGCCATGTTGAGCACGCCCAGGTTCTTCGCCGAGTCGTCGAGTCCGGGCAGGACGTCGATGACCAGCGCGAGGTCGACACCCATGTAGATGCCGAAACCGAGCCCGAGCACCACTTCGGCAACGTAGAAACCACCAGCGGTGTGAGCTTGGGTGAGCATCACCAACCCGATGCCGAAGATCAGGCACGCGGTGATGACGAATGGCTTGCGCCTGCCCACCCTGTCCGAGAGCCAGCCGGCGGCCTGCCCTGCCGCGGCGAGCGTGATGGTGTAGAGCAGCACACCGGTGGCCATCACCGCGGTCGCGCGGGCGATGGACAGCCCCAGCTCGTGCTGCATGTACAGCAGGCGGTACGTCATGAACAGGTACAACGCCATCGTGATCATGAAGCGCGACGACCAGGCGTAGGCGAAGTCAGGGTAACGGCGCGGGGAAAGCCAGAACGTTTTCAGTACCGCACGGAAGCCTTCGCTCGGTGGGCGCTCGAGGAGCGGCTTGTCGGGCAGCAGGAGGAGGAACGGCAACAGGAACACGATGCCGATCACGGCCGGTATCAAGAACATCAGCAGCATGTTCGCCACCAGGAACTGGGCCGCATAGGCGGCACCGAGCTTGCTGCTCTGCTGCATGACACCGATGAGACCGCTCACCCTGCCGCGCTGTTGCGGTGGTATCTGGTCGGCGATCGATGCCATCAGCGCGGCCTGCGCTGCGTTGGCGAACGCCTGCGCCGCGAACCAGGCAATCGCGATTCCGATGATGCTGGGCATGAGAGCAAGGATGAGCTCGCTCACGGCGAGGCCGACGATCCCTATGAGAAGCCAGGGCCGGCGGCGGCCGAACCGCCCGGTCGTCCGGTCGCTGATCCGGCCGAAGATGGGGTTCGCCAGAAATGCGGCGAGGGCGCCGATGCTGCTGACAGCACCGAACACTGCGATCACGTTGTCCGTGCCGACGAGCGATTGCACCTTGATCGTCAGGCTCGCGGTCACAGGGGTGAGTAGCGCGATGGACAGGCCGAACTGGGCCAGCGCCATGGACCCCACGAGTTTCGGTGTGGCCTTCTCGGTCGGTGGGGAGATGACGGCGGCGACGGGTACTGCTTCGCCTGTCGTGGTCATGGGTCCTCCTTCAGCACCCACGCAGCGGCGCGGGTGGAGAGATGAGTGTGACAGACCGAGTACTCGGTCTGCATGTTGGAGCGAGACTGCTGTGGCCCTTGGTGGGGGGTGTGAAGACTGTGGCGAGGGCGTGAACGGAAATCAAACGCTTTGGTCCGCTGTGCGGGCCGAATAGTGGGGCGCAAGCAATCGTTAACAGGACCGAAACCCAATGTCACGCACGGTTGCGGTGCGGCAGGGTGTTCATTGCGGACGGCGCGATCACCGTCGCGTCGCGGCGTTGCCGATTTCCCCCGACCGTATCGGCTCGTGACATTCAGGCGTGTGGTGCGGCAAAACGAGCAGCCGGCGATCTAAACGAGGTAGGGCGATGGCGGCGGCGCAAGAACGAACCTCAGGTGTCGTATTTCACCTTCGCGCTTCCCAGCCGAAGCGTGCCTGATTGGGTGCAAGAGCGCGGAGCCGATTGCCGTGACGCCTCAGATCCTTTGCGGCGCGTCGGCAGTCACCAGGTCCGCGAGGAAGGCGGCAGGGACCGGTGCCCAGTCTCTGCGCCACCGTCCGGCGACCTGGTCATCCCGCAGTGCCGCGATGAGCGAGACGACGTGTGGTCCACCATCAGGAAGGTGGCGCACCAGACCCAGCTCGGCGCACTGTGCCGCGATCGAGGTGAGCAGTTCCTTGGCTTCGTCGATGCGGCCCGACGCGAACAAGCAGGCTACGAGCAGCCGCCTGGCCTGCATCAACAGCCGGTGCGCGCCGAGGCTTCGGAGTCGGTTCACCCACTCCTGCGCCCAGGTGCAGGCGAGCTCGGCCTGGTCCGGTGAATGCTCATCGAGCAGCAGTCTGATGGCTGTTGCCTCTTCGATCTGCGCTGTCAGAGCCTCCAGGCCGTCGACCGGTCGTCGGCGAGAAGGATATTCTGCGGGAGGCGGGACCGGGATGTCGGAGTGCAATGGAAGACCCAACCTGATCCGCTCGTTCTCGACGTTGGCCCGCAACCGCGGAAGAGACAGTGTTACAGCAGTGTGCGCACCCTCATCCAGTCGCTGCGCTGCCGTTATTCGGTCACCTCGCAGGGCCTTGATACGGGCGCCGAGGACATACCGTGTGATTTTGAATTCCACGAGACCGCCCTCGCCTCCGAGTTCGTAGCCTTCGTCGAGCAACTGCTCGGCTTGGTCGATGTCGCCACGTTCGTATAACAACCCACCGAGGAGTGAATCGGCCAGGCGCGCGGCCTCCGAGTGCCTACCACCCAACTTCCTCGCCACCCGCACCCCTGCCCGGAAGCTGCTTTCTGCCGCAGCGACATCGAGTTGTTCGTAGGCGGCAAGGCCGGCGAAACAGTGCCCGTGCATCACCAGGTACGGACCGTTGGTTCGCGCATGAAATGCGGAGGCCCATTCCTGTAGTCGGCGCGCTTCGTCGAAATCGAACTGGTATATCGCGCGATAGGTTGCCATGTTCGCGGCACTCGACACAACCCACGGCCGCAACGTGTCCAGCCGCGGCAGGCATGCCCGGACCAGTTCGTCTGCGCCGTCAATTCGGTCCGCGCGGAACCGAATAACGCCCCGCATCACGGCGGCCTCGACCCGCAAGTCGGCGATCTCCTCGGTGGAGGGAACGCGATCGAGCGCTGATTCGACGAGGTCGAGTGCTCTCTGTGCAGGTTCGGCACGATGCAGCATGATATTGGCCCAGGCTACTGCGAGTTGCAACCACGGACGCGACTCCGTGAGCGCGGGAGGGAGTTTCGCAACCATCCCGAGGAGGGTCGTCGTGTTCGAATACTCGATCAGGTGCATTCCATCGCGCTCGACGAGCTCGACGGCTCGGACCTGATCACCCGCCGTGAGTGCGTGATCGACGGCCTCGCCGAGGAGTTTGTGATCGGCGAACCACGTCGATGCCGTGCGGTGAAGTTCGTCGATCCGCTCGGGCTGATCACGCTCGAGTCGTTGTCGCAGGAACTCGGCGAACACGTGGTTGTACCGGAACCACACTCCGTCCTCGTCTACCCGTCGCAGAAACAGGTCCCGCTCCTCGACTACTTCGAGTAGCGCCTGCCCGCGCGGCACGTGCGCCAGCGCGGCCGCGAGGCTGCCACTGATCCGTTCTGTGACCGACGTAGCCAGCAGAAAATCGAGGATCTCAGGTTCCAACGTGTCGAGGACGTTCTCGGCGAGGAACTCGCCGATGGCGTGATGCCGACCCGACAGGTGCCCGATCAGCTCTGCGGGATCGTCGCGTCCGCGCAGTGACAAGTACGCCAATTGCAACGCCGCCACCCACCCGTCGGTCGAGTCCCGCAGGTCCGCGACATCCTCCAGCTCCAGCTCCAGCCCGCCCAGGTCGACCAGTAAGGATCGTGCCTCCTGTTCATCGAAACGCAATGTGGTGTAGTCGAGTTCGACGAGCTCGTCGCGGACGCGCATCCTGCTCATGGGAAGGCCGGCCCGCGTGCGGCTTGCCACGATGACCTGGATGTGGTGGCAGCCGTTGTCGAGCAGGAAGCCGATGGCTGCGCGGGTCTTGGCGTCTGTGACCCGGTGCCAGTCGTCGATCACGATCGCCACCCGCTCACCGCTGGCGTGGATCTCGTTGATCAGCGAAGAAAGGACGTACTGCTCGGCCTCGTCGCCGTGCTCGTCGAGCGCCTGCACCAGGTTGCGAGCCAGGGTCGGCCGGACCCGCTGGATCGCCTCGACCAGGTGCGAGAGAAACCACACCGCGTTGTTGTCGTCGTGATCGACAGTCAGCCACGCGACCGTAACCCCCTCCTTAGTCAGCACTTCACCCCATTGGGCGGCGAGGGTGCTCTTGCCGAATCCGGCCGGCGCATGGATGACAGTCAACCGGCGCCGCTGTCCGGCGCGCAGGGTGTCGATCAGTTGTCTACGCTCGACCAGCTGCCGGGTCGGCGTGGGCGGGCGGAACCGGGTCGAGGGGGCGGGCGGCGTCCCTGTCGTCGCCGCATAGCTCCGACCTCCCGTCGTCGTCGGGCCGGACCTGCCCGACGTAGTCCTGGTCGAGGCGCCGCGGCGATGATCATCGTGTTCGGTGTCGAGGTCGGCGGGCAGGGCCATCTCGTCGACGGGCACGCCGTTGCGGAGCTCGGCTTCGCGCAATTCCTCCCCGAACTCGACCGCAGTCGACGCACGATCGTCCGGCTCCCGGGACATCGCCCTCTCGATCGCGGCACATACGTCGCGGGGGATGCCCTCCCCACGCATATCAGGCACCGGCTGGGAGGTGATCCGCAGGAATTGGGCCATCACCTGCTCGCCGCTGCGGCGCTCGAACGCGGCGTGACCGGTGATCGTACAGAACAAGGTCGCCCCGAGGCCGTACACGTCCGATGCCGGGGTGGGGGGCCGGCCCCCGAGTACCTCGGGGGCGGTGAACGCCGGTGAGCCGACCACCGTACGTGTCGAGGTCTCGAAGCCGCCCACGATGCGTGCGATGCCGAAATCGGTCAACTGCGGTTCCCCGTAGTCCGTGAGCAGGATGTTCGCGGGCTTGACGTCCCGATGCACGGTGCCGACTCGGTGCGCGGTCTCGAGCGCACCCGCGACCTTTACTCCGAGCCGAACCGCGTCCTCCCAGCCCATCGGCCCCGAGCGGTGGATCCGAGAAGCCAGCGAACCGTGCTGGTGATACTGCATCACAATGTACGGCTGCCCGCTGGGGGTGGCTCCGACCTGCAAAATGTTGGCGATGTTCGGATGTCCGGACAGCCGGCCCATAGCTCGTTGCTCACGAATGAACCGCTCGAGGTTGTCCGGATCCAAATCGGCAGTGAGGACCTTGACCGCGACGGTGCGGTCGAGGGATGGCTGTAGGCAGCGGTAGACGACACCGAAGCCACCCCGCCCGATCTCCTGGGCATCGTCGAACCCCGCCGCGGCCAACTCCGCGGCGATATCCGGGGTCAGATCACGCTGCGTCGCCAGCGGATCGTATTCGGCCACGGCCGACCTCGATCTCTTGCCTCGGTGTCCACAATCGCGGTGTCATGCAAATCACCTCTCGAGCATCAATGCGAGCATAACCCCGATACGAATCCCCGAATCGTCGGTGAGTAGTCAGTTCGAGCGGCACGCGTGGTCAGCCGAGGCCGGTGGGCCGTCAAGTCGAGATCGAGTAGCGCTCGCACTGTTCGCCCACGGGCGTAGCCGGCGAGTGCGCCGTCCGACGGACGTCGCTGTGGCACGGCAGCACGACAAGCAGCCGGTTGTACCCTTTACCCCTCGGCCGCAATTTGCCCCGCATCCGGAGTGCGGCAGGGATTCCGACCCACGGGCGACTGACCCATCGCAGTTCGTCACCGGACTACGGCAATCGGGAGGTGGTGTGCCCCAATTAACTTCGGTTGCCGGCGCTGGTGGTATCGCGGGGACCGCGCAGACTCCCTTGGCTGCTCGTGGGCGACTGTCGTATTAAGCTTGATTGCAACGCTATTCGATCTTCTTATCTGCAACGGACGCGCCGAACGGGGTATCAGATATAACTGGCAAGTACTCCGATCCCCCGGCGGGGCAATGGCGAACTTCGGCTCGGGTTTGAGGCGCGACAGAATCTGTTCGGGCGGCGACCCAGGGAACTGTGGGTCGGGCGACCCGGGTCGGGCTACCGTGCCGTCACAGGGTTCCAGAGGCTGGCTATGAGCTCGTACGAGCGCATACGTGCTGCTTGGTCGTAGGTCTCCGACATGAAGATGAGCTCGCGGGCGCCCGTCCGAGCCACGAGCGCTTCGAGTCGGGGACGGACGGTCTCAGGCGTGCCGATGTAAGACTGGCTCAGCTGCTCCGCCACAGCCGCGGCTTCGTCCCGGGTCCACAGCTGATGTATGTCGTCCACCGGTGGATCCAGCGGCTGCATCCGGCCGCGCACCGTTGCGAGGAACCGCTGTTGGACGGAGGTGAACAGCCGGGCTGCCTCTCGGTCATCCTCGGCGAGGACCGCGTTCACGGAGACCATCGCATACGGCTCGGAAAGCGCCTGCGAAGGGCGGAATGTGGAGTGGTAGAGATCCGTCGCTTCCTGCAGCCGAGTCGGGGCGAAGTGCGCGGCAAAGACGAACGGCAGCCCGAGACGCGCGGCCAAGGCCGCGCTGTAGACACCGGAACCGAGCAGGTGGATGGGTATGTTTGCGCCCTCGCCCGGGATGGCCCGCATCCGTGGTCGTGTGCCGTGGAGGTAGGAGAGGAGTTCGGCGAACTGCGCAGTGAACTCCTGATCCGCCGGTCGTCCGCGACGAATTTCGGCCGCTGTCCACGGGTCCGTTCCCGGTGCGCGTCCCAGCCCGAGATCGAAGCGGCGGGGTGCAGGGCTGTCAGCGTGCCGACCTGCTCGGCCACGACGAGCGGCGCGTAGTTGGACAGATTGAGACTGCCGGTGCCGACCCGGATGGTCCGGGTCCCGGCGGCGACGGCGCCGGCCAGGACGATGTCGGCCGAGCTCGCCATCGGCGCCATGTTGTGGTGCTCGGCAAGCAAGTAGCGGTGGAAGCCCAGGCGCTCGGCATAGGCGGCGAGTCCGACGGTGCGGTGCAATGCGTCACCGACAGTGTGGCCGTGACGGATCGGTGCGAGATCGAGAAGCGAGAGTGCCGGACGATCCGGAGGAGTGGAAAGGGTATCCATCGCATGTGCCGTTTCTTATCTATGAATGGGTAGTGAGTGCGCCAGGGGTGCAGGCGAACCCGGGGTGCCTGGGATTGGGAGAGGCGCCCGGGAGGCGGTACGGCGGCCGCAACCCCGGCGGGGCGGTCTACCGCTCCGTCGCGGTGATCCAGCCGGGTATGTATTCGAAACGCGAGATCTTCCAGGTGTCGGCTTCGCGGCGTAGATCCAACCGATAGTGGGCTCCGTAGAGGTCCTGCCCACTCGGTGTAGCCGGCCGCTGCGGGATGATCCGGCCGACGACAAGGTGAGCGGTATTGCGAGCTTCGTCGACCGTGATCTCCAGCGGACGGCCGAAATGTTGCATCCACGGCCACAGACGACGGAAGGACTTCATCTGTCCGATGACTTCATGGCGTCCCTGGAGGTCACCCATCGGGGGGAACGCCCCGAAGACATCCTCGGTGAAGCAGCCACGCAGGAGCGTGATGTCGCCTTGGTCAATGGCCCACGAATAGCGCGAGTAGAAGTCGGCGACCTGCCGCACGGCATGGTCGGGGTCGAGATCGGGGATGCCGCGGGCCCAGGGCGAGTCCAATTCGCTCACGATGCTGGGCGTCGCGTCGCCGATCTTCCATCCTTCGGGGGACGGGATGCTCCATTTCGCGAACCGAGTCTCGTCCCCGTCGATCCATGGGATGGACAGTCGCAGGACCTCGAATTGCCAACCGGACTCGGTCCGGACGAGGTCGGCCACGAGTGTCGCGCCGAACGTCGAAGGCGCCGGTTCCGATTGCGGCGTGAAACCGTACAGGTAGGAGGTAAGTACTGTCCGCTCGTCGTCACCGCCGACGAAGTGGTTAGTGGTGACTATGTCTGGGGGCATGACGAGATCGAAATCGGCGCTGAACAGAGCCGTGATGTCCGTGGCTCCGCGGGCCTCGCCATGCGCACTGGAGTGCAGGACGCTCGTTTCAGCGAAGACGGTAGTCAGGGCGCGCTGGTCGCTGTCGGCCCAACCTGCCACGAAGATGTCCAACGCCGCGAGTGCCTCCTCGGCCGTCGGGGTCATCGGCCTTCGTCCGGATGCTGGGTCGAGGCGGCCTCGCTCCGATTTGATCAATCCATTGTTGTTGCGGGTCATGTCTCGACGCTAATCAATGACACCGATGTCAAGGTCAAGCGAATGCGGAGTGAAGCACGTCACTGTCTGCGCGCGGCGTACGCGCGGAACGGAATACGACCGAACTCGGAACCTTGAAACCCAGGCCCGGTCGGCAGGCCGTCCATCCTCTCGACACTCAGGCGGCCGGGCTGGCGACCGCCAGGTAGGCGCGGATAGCGTCCCGATTGCGCGTCAGAGTGTCGATGCGCCGCTCGATCTCGCCGAGCTCGCGGGCGAGATTGGCGGCCAACTCCGCGTCGACCATCGGGCGCAAGGCGGCGCCGGCGCCGAGGAAGCAGGGCACGATCTCGCGAATGACCCCGGTGCTCAGCCCCGCCTGGAGCAGATCGCGAATCTGTTGGACGCGCTGCACTGCGCTCTCGGGGTAATCCCGGTAGCCGTTGGCGAGGCGGTCGGGGTGCAGCAAGTCCTGCTGTTCGTAGTAGCGCAGGAGTCGAGTGGCGACTCCGGTGCGCTGGGAAAGTTCACCGATCTTCATGGTGATGTGCTTCACTCCGTTTCGGCTTGACCTTGACATCAATGTGCAAGTTTAGCGTCAGTGGCGTGACCGACGTAATGAACGACTCCTCCAGATCGAAACCGGGCGGCCTCGGCGTCCTGTTCGTGGCCGCCTTCATGACCATCACCACCGAGACCCTGCCCATGGGTCTGCTGCCGCAGATGGGCCAAGGCCTGGGGGCATCAGAGTCGCGGGTCGGACTGTTGGTCGCGATCTACGCCCTCGTGGTCATGCTCGTGACCTTGCCCGTCACCGCATGGACCGCGAACTGGCCACGGCGTCGACTCTTTCTAGTGATCATGGCGGCCTTCGCCGTGAGCAACCTGTTGATGGCCCTCGCCCCCACCTTTCCCGTGGCCATTATCGGCCGGCTCATCGCGGCGCTGGTGCACGGTGTGCTCTGGTCGATGATGGCTGCTTACGCCACCCAGATGGTCGCTCCCGGCCGAGCCGGCCGCGCCGTCGCCACGGTCTACGCCGGCAACAGCGCAGCCCTGTCCCTGGGCGTCCCCCTTGGTACGGCGCTGGGCAACGCCCTGAATTGGCGAGCGGCCTTCGTCGTCCTGGCCGGGGTGGCGGTCCTCGTGATGGCCGCGGCTCCCGCCCTGTTGCCTCAGGTTCCCGGCACGCGCTCCGCCGACTCGTCGGCCGCCAGGGCATTCAGGATCCCCGGAGTACTGGCCATCGCCGTCACGACCACCGTGGTCATGCTGGGTAACTTCACGCTCTACACCTACGTCGCTCCCTACCTGCAGGACACCGGCATCTCCGAGGGAGCGGTCAGCCCCGTGCTCTTCGCCTTCGGTGTCGCGGGCATCGCCGGGGTGTGGTGCGCCGGAATGCTGGTGGACCGGCGCCCGCGGGGCGCCGTGCTGAGCGCCGTGGGCATCATGGTTCTGGCCCTGGCCGGATTGGGGGCAGTCGGCTGGTTCACTCCTGCGACGATCGCACTGATTGTGCTGTGGGGACTGGCCTACGCGGCACTGCCGACATTCCTGCAGTCCGCCGCACTCAAAGCCGCGCCAGCCGCGCAGTCCGCCGCCTCCGCGCTGTTCATTATCGGATTCAACCTCGGCATCGGCGGCGGTTCGCTGGTCGGGGGCCTGGTCCTCGATCACGTCGGCGTAGCCGCCTTGCCCGCTGTGGCAGCCGCACTCGCCGCGGTCGCCTTGCTCATCGTTCTCTTCGCGCGCACGTTCGCCTTCCCCCGGCGCCCGACGTCGGCCGTCATCGCCCGGCCCGGCAACGAGGACGAGGCCGGCCCCACTCACAAACTCGCCGGGCTCGGTCAGCACCACTGACCTACCCCACCCTCACCCGTACATATCCAGGCCTGATCACGCATCCGCGCAGATCAATCCATCCCACATCCCCCGCAGCAAGCGAAAGGCAATCTCGCACACTCATGAACCATCTCCGCGATATCCCGCTCTCCCTTCTCAACCTCGCCCCCATCCGGCGCGGCGGCACAGCCACTGAAGCGCTGCACGAGACCATCGAACTTGCCCGCAAGGCAGCGGAGTTCGGCTACCACCGCTACTGGATCGCCGAGCACCACAACATGGCCGCCGTGGCCTCCGCGGCGACCTCCGTCCTGATCGGACAGGTGGCCGCTGCCACCGAGCGGATCAAGGTCGGCTCCGGCGGCATCATGCTTCCCAACCACGCCCCGTACGTGGTCGCCGAGCAGTTCGGCACCCTCGCCTCTCTCTATCCAGGACGCATCGACCTCGGTTTGGGTCGCGCACCGGGCACCGACCGGTGGACCGCCCAGGCATTGCGCCGCGGTGAAGCCACCGCCGAGGACTTTCCGGCCCAGGTGGCCGAGGTTCGCCGCTACCTCGCGCCGGGCGGACCCACCCGCCGGGTCCGCGCCATCCCCGGCGAGGGCACCAACGTCCCGCTGTACATCCTCGGTTCTTCCACCTTCGGCGCGGCCCTGGCCGCGAAGGAAGGCCTGCCCTTCGTCTTCGCCTCGCACTTCGCTCCCAACCAGCTGTCCGCTGCCCTGGACATTTACCGTGCGAACTTCCGCCCCTCCGAGAACCTGGATAAGCCGCATGCCGTCGTCGGCGTGAACGTCATCGCCGCAGACACCGACCGAAGCGCCCAGCACATCTTCACGACCCTCCAGCGCAAGTTCCTCACCCTGATCCGCGGCGAACTGCAGAACCTGCCACCCGTCGACGACATCGACCAGCTGTGGTCCCCGCAAGAAGCCTCGGCCGTCGGGGCCATGCTCCGCGCGTCCTGCGTCGGCGCGCCTGACACGGTCCGCGACGGCCTCAACGATGTGGTCAAGCACACGCAGGCCGACGAACTCATCGTTCTCACCGAGACCTGGGAGTTCAAGGACCGCATCCGCAGCTACGAACTCCTCGCCGACCTGAAGACCGCATGACACCCGACTCTCTCACCGTTCCTCCCGCCTCCATGTCAAGAAGGGACAGGACACCGTGAACTCCCCGTTGTTCGTTAGCGCAACAGTCATGGACGGGTCGCGATGACGAGCGACGCCATCGCCCTCAGTCCTTCGTGGGTGGGGTGCAGGGGCATCGTGAACGATTGGGGGACGAGGCCTTCGAACCACCGTTGGCCGGATCCGGCGCACGCGTCGTGCCCTACCGCGGCCGCGGCCACGTCGACGAAGTAGGCGCCGTTCGTGCGTGCCGCGTCGGCGAGAACGTTGTTCATTCTCACGAAGAACTGCACGACGAAGGCGGCGTCGGCGTCGCTCGTGGGGACGTAGGGCCAGCAACCGCGGTCGCCGAAGATGCCTCCGTGCCCCACCATGAGCACTGTTGCAGCGGGGGCCTTCCCGGCGATCGCAGCGAGGGTGGCGGACACCTTAGGGCCGAGCACGGTGAGAGCGTCGTTCATGCGCCGGGCCGTGGTGGCGTCGGAGCGACAGTTCGCGTCGAGCCCCGGGGCGAGTGTGTAGCAGGGCTCCACCAATGACGACCACGCGATGTCGTTTCCTCCGATGCTGACGGTGACGAGCGTCGTGTCCGGCCGGAGTGCGCCGATCTGCGGTTGCTGTGGCCCGGTGACGGTGAATTGTGGTTTTTCCGTGATGTTTTCGGTCTTCGCCCCCGCGCACGCCCGGCTGACGTAGGACGCCGCGCGCAGGGTGTCGGCGACGATCTGCGGGTACGCGTCGGATGTGCGGAAACACCCGTCTCGAATCGACAGCGGATCGTGAAGCGATCCGGTGGCCCGCGAATCACCCAATGCGACGTACCGGATGGCGGAGTCCGGCGCGGCGTCGGCCACGGGGAGATGCGCCCACGGGAGCGCGAGCGCCACCACGCACCCGGCGAGGATCGACGACAGAGTCGACTTCATGGGAGGGCTTCGAGGACGACCGGGTGGTGGGGGGCCGGCGTGTTTTTCGTCATCACTCATCATATTTCCCTGCACCGGATATCGCCCTGACTTCCACGGACTCCGGCTTCTACGCGTCCGCGGACGTCGTGGACTTCACGTCACGCTGAGTCCAATTGGTGACATCCACCGCCGTGTTGTCGAAGGCTGAACCAAGGACTTCTGACCGATCAAGGACGCACACCATGTCTCGTGAACTTCACCTCGCCGGCTTTCTCATCGCCTCGCACGTCACCCATTCCCACGCCGCGTGGCGGCACCCGGCGTCGGAGACCGACTACCTCGGACCGGACTATTACCGGCGCGTGGCGCAGACACTCGAACGCGGAAAGTTCGACTTCCTGTTCTTCGCCGATCTCCTGGCCACACCTGTTCGGTACGGCAACGACATCCGGGTCCCGCTGAGCAGCGGAACGCAGGCGTCGGCGACCATCGACCCCTCGCTGGTGGCGGCGGGCCTGGCCAACGTGACCGAGAAGATCGGTCTGGCGATCACCAAGTCCACCACCTACTTCCACCCGTACGAGGTGGCGCGGATCTTCGCCACCCTCGACCACCTGTCGCGGGGCCGGGCGGGCTGGAACGTCGTCACCTCGCTCAATCAGGCCGAGGCCCAGAACTTCGGCATCGAGAATCACCTCGGTCACGACGAGCGGTACGACCGCGCCCAGGAATTCCTCGAGGTCGCGTTCAAGCTCTGGGGGAGCTGGGACCGCGACGCCCTGGTGCAGGACAAGGCGTCTGGCGTGTTCGCCGATCCCGACAAGGTGCGCACCGTCGACCACGAGGGCGAGTGGTTCAAGACGCGCGGACCGTTGACGGTGCCGCACTCACCGCAGAGCCGTCCCGTGATCATCCAGGCCGGGTCCTCCTCGGTCGGTGAGGACTTCGCCGCCCGCTGGGCTGAGGCGATCTTCGAGATCGACCCGACGAGTGAGGGCCGCAAGGCCTACTACGCGGACGTGAAGTCGCGTGCATCAAACTTCGGGCGCAACCCGGACGACATCAAGATCTTCCCGTCCTTCGTGCCGTTCGTCGGGGAGACCGAGTCGATCGCGCGGGAGAAGCAGGCGTTCCACAACGAACTCGCCGACCCCATCTCCGGCCTGATCACGCTGTCGGTGCACACCGATCACGACTTCTCGCGGTACGACCTCGACGCCCCGATCGAGGATGTCGTCGTGCCGGGCACGCAGGGGCTGTTCGACGTCGCGCGCCGGCTCAGCGTCAAGGACAACCTCACGTTGCGCGACATCGGCAAGCTCTACGCCCAGGGTGTGCTGCTGCCGCAGTTCGTCGGGACGGCGTCGCAGATCGCCGATCAGATCGAGGAAGGATTCCTCGGCGGGGAGGCGGACGGGTACATCCTGTCCGCGGCACAGGCGCCGGGAACGTTCGACGACTTCGTCGTCCCCGAGCTGCAGCGGCGTGGACTCTTCCGCACCGACTACACCGGTAGCACCCTGCGCGACCACCTCGGTCTGGGCGGCGCCAGTCTCACTCCCTCACCGCGCGGAGTGGCCGTCGGCGCCTGACGTCGGCAGTTCGAGCGATACCTCCAGGAGGGAATTCGGGCTACCGACGTAATTCAGATACTGCTAGTCTCCGAAGTATGAGCATCTTCAGCGGCCGGAACTATCCCGTGATCGACCTGGACGGCGCTGTCGTCGTCGTGACAGGGGGAGGCCGGGGTATCGGTCGCGCCACTGCCGAACTGTTCGCGGCCAGAGGTGCGACCGTCTGCATCGGTGACCTCGATCGCGTGGTCGCCGACGAGGCCGCGGCCGAGATCGGCGCCCGCGCGCACACCGTGGATGTCGCCTCCGCGGAGTCGTGGCGGCGGTTCGTCGATGCGGTGCTGGCGGACTGCGACCGCATCGACGTGCTGGTCAACAACGCCGGCGTCATGCCGCTCGGCGGCTTCCTCGAGGAATCCGACGCGACCAGCCGGATGACCATGAACGTCAACGTGTGGGGTCCGCTGCACGGGATGCGAATGGTGTTGCCCGGCATGGTCGAGCGCGGGCGTGGCCACATCGTCAACGTCGCATCCATGGCAGGCAAGCTGCCGGTGCCCGGGATGGCCGTCTACAACGCCAGCAAGTTCGGGGCGGTGGGGCTCTCGGCCGCCGTCCGGGCGGAGTTCGCTCCCGCCGGAGTCAGTGTGAGCACCATTCTTCCCAGCGCGGTGCGCACCGGACTGTCGGCGGGTGTGCCGCTGGACGGCGGGATGCCGACCGTCGACCCCGAGGACGTCGCGGACGCCATCGTCCGGACGCTCGACCATCGTCGCGCCGAAACCGCGGTGCCCCGCTACCTCGCCGGGTGGGATCTGATCGACGCCGTGGTCCCGGAGCGTCTCCTCGACTTCGGCCGCCGTCTGATCGACGACCGGCGGGCGCTCACTGCCGTCGACCCCGTCGGGCGGGCCGACTACGACCGCCGGCTCGCCCGTCAGTCTCGGACGCCGTAGCGCTATGCCATCAGCGGTGCCAGCCGCGCTGCGTGCTCGCGCAGTGAGGAGACGTGGCGCAGCATGAGGTGTTCGTGATCGACGTGCCCCGACAGGGCCAGGCTGCCGACGAGCGCGCCCGTTCCGGACCGGACGGGGACGGCGACGCAGGCCGACGCGTCCCGGAGCTCCCCGAGTTGCATGGCGAAGCCTTGGCTTCGGATCAGGTCCAGATGCGCGAGCAGCTCGCTCCTCGCGACGATCGTGCGGGCCGTCAGCGCCCGTGGCTCCCAACGGGGAATCACGGATTCGAGTTCCGACTTCTCGGCGAGAAGGAGCTTGCCGACCGCGCACGCGTAGAGGTGCTGGTTGAGGAACGACTCGTCCTCCGGCGGCGGATATTCGGGGTCGGCGTCGGCAGCGCGGACGGCGACGTTGGTGTAGTAGAACAGGTGGACCCCGAAGCGCACCGACAGTCGCAGTTCGGCGAGAACGTCACGCGCCGCCGCACACACCGTGGGCACGACGGCGGCGTCGACGAGGATCCCGATCTTCTGGCCCAGCGCGAACCCGGACAGGTCGGGGAGCCGCACCACATAGCCTTCGCCCACGAGAATGTTGAGCAGACGGTACGTGGTCGCCGACGGCATCGACAGGCGGGCCGCGATGTCCTTCGCGGTGACACCCGAGCCCGCCCGGGCCACCTCCTCGAGCACCCGCAGCGCGCTGGTGACGGCCTTCGGCTGCCGCCCCGACAGGGCTCTGTCGTCGGCGTTCACCGGCGAACCTCCCACGGTCGGTACCGGCCCAGCAGGTCTTCGGCCACGGCCTCGTCGTACACACCCATCCGTTCGCCGATTCCGGGGGATCTCCTGGCGCGGATGGCGAAGACCGCGGCGCCCAGAAGCATCAGGAGTACGTAGACGGCGGTCGCTGCGCCCGCGACATACGTTCGCGAGAACGCCGCCCACCCGACCAGCGCGACCATCGCCGTCGCCGCCAGCACGCCGATGATCAGGGGAAGCCGAGTCAGTTCGCCGATCCGCCGGAGGAACGCCGGCGTCGCGACGCACAGCAGGACATACGCGAGGACGTAGCCGTGCGCGGACACGGCGAGAAGTCCGATCAGGACGTCCCGGCTCGAACCGCTGACGAACAAATAGAGGACGGGCACCGCGACGACGACCGGCATCGCGACCGTCAACGCCACGTGCGGGGTGTGGAACCTGCGGTGCGTCCGGCCGAACACGCTCGGAACCACCCCTTCGCGGCCCATCGCGAACAGGGTGCGCGACAGCGCCGTCGTCGAACCGAGGACACACGCGAACCAGGAGGCGGTGATGCCGAGTTCCATGACGATCGACAGCGCCGACGAACCGGCGCCCGACGTGTCGGGCAACGTGAGGACGATCGGTAGCGAGTCGACTCCCTGCCGCACCGGCTCGGGCAACTGCAGGGCGGCCGCGAACACATACAGAACGCCCAGTGCGATGGGGGTCCACCGGATGGCGCGCGGGACGGCGACGAACGGGTTGCGGGCTTCCCGCGCCACCGTGCCCGCGCTCTCGAATCCGACGAACGACGTGATCGCGAGCAGTACGGCAAACCCGACGGCGGATCCCGATTTCGCGCCGCCCGCGGACGGGGTCGCGCCCTCGCGGACCGATTGCACGAACGCGACCACCAGCGCGGCGGAGGCGGCCACGATCGCGAAGACCTCGATGGCGAGCATGATCCGCGCCGACAGCGTCACGCCCCGGACCATCAGGAGAAGGGCGAGCAGTCCGACGATCGCCGCGAGGACTGCGATGAGGGGCGACCCCGCCGGAAGCCCGACTCGACCGAGCAGCGCGGCGAGGTAACTCGCGGCTCCGAGCGTGCTCGCCATGGCCGCGGCGGCGTAGCCGATGAGCAGCGACCAGCCCCCGCCGAAACCGGGCACCGCCCCGAGTCCCTTCACGATGTAGCTGTAGAGACCGCTGACGGCCACCATCCGGGTGGCGAACTGTCCGATGCAGTAGCCGACCGCCGTCATCAGAATCGCTGCCGCGACGAACACCGCGATGGTCGCCCGGCCCGCGTCGGGTATGACGAGAGCAGGCAGCGTGACCATCACGGCCGACGGTGCGACCGCGGAAACGGACTGCCCGAGCAACTGGACGAAACTCAGACGCGCCCGCTCGAGACCGGCGACCGGTGATCTACTTCTGATTCTCGGTGTACCGGACACCACCCACCTGCTCTCCACACTTTCCGGCCGGCCCCGCGCGAGTGATCAACCCGGGGCTGCATGAGTTGCACGCTAGCGCAGGAGACGAGCGCAATGCGCCGATCGGAATTAATTTTCGATCACCTCGAATGAGAATGGCCGGCGAATTCGTTCCCGATTTCGCAGCCTGCGCCGGCTCACACGGCGGATCAGCTGCGCAGACCCGAAAAGCCGGAATGAGAATCGGCGCCGCCGTGGTCGGAGAAGTCGAATGAGAATGCCGCAGTCGCCGATTCCCATCCGGATTTAGTAGTGACCGGCGACACATTCGGGGTTTATCGTGGGTTCAGGCCGCAGCACGACGAGGCGAAATTGTCCGCCAAAAGTGTTCTGCAGAAGCCGGATTCATTCACAGATTCATTCACTCCATCGAAGAGGACATGATGACTGCAGTCGTTCACACCCCAGCCGGACTCGACCCCCGGGTCGTCGACTTCGTTTCGTCGCCGAAGCGCATGTTCGTCGACGGCCGATGGGTGGACTCGGCGTCGGGCAGGACGTTCGAGACGGTCGATCCCGCCACCGGACAGGTGATCACGACAGTGCCGCACGCGGGCATCGAAGACGTGGACCGGGCGGTAGCGGCGGCCCGGCGGGCCTTCGAGTCCGGGCCGTGGCGCTCCCTCACCCCCGCGGAACGTCAGCGGATCCTGTGGAAGATCGGCGAGGGCATTCTGGCCCGGGCGGATCAGTTCGCGCAGCTCGAGTCGATCGACAACGGCAAGTCCGTGGCGGTGGCGAAGGCCGTCGACGTGACATGGGCGGCGGAGATCTTCTTCTACTACGCCGGCTGGGCCACCAAGATCGAAGGCCGCACCATCCCCGTGTCGGTGCCGTGGGCGCCCGGAGCCCGCTTCCATGCCTTCACCACCCGTGAGCCGGTCGGTGTGTGCGCACAGATCATCCCGTGGAACTTCCCGCTGGTGATGGCCGCGTTCAAGGTGGCACCCGCGCTGACCTGCTCGAACACGATGATCCTCAAGCCTGCGGAGCAGACCCCGCTCACCGCGCTGCTCCTTGCCGAGGTGATCGCCGAGGCCGGCGTCCCCGGCGGCGTGTTCAACGTGCTCACCGGTTTCGGCGACATCGGCGCGGCGCTGTCGAGCCACGACGACGTCGACAAGGTCGCGTTCACCGGTTCGACCGAGGTCGGAAAGAAGATCGTCAATGCCGCGTCGGGGAACCTGAAGAAGGTGTCCCTCGAGCTCGGTGGCAAGAGCCCGCAGGTGGTCTTCTCCGACGCCGACCTCGAGGCTGCGATCCCGGGCGTGGCCAGCGGGTTCCTGTTCAACACGGCCAGGCCTGCACGGCCGGAACGCGTCTGCTCGTCGAGGATCGAATCTTCGACGAATTCACGTCCGGGGTAGCCGATTTCGCGAAGTCCCAGAAGATCGGACCGGGACTCGACCCCACCAACGACATCGGCCCGCTGATCTCCCAGGAGCAGTTGGGCAAGGTCACCGGATACATCGACGCCGGGCTCGCCGACGGTGCCCGCGCCCTCTCCGGTGGGCGGCGGCACGGCGACACCGGCTTCTACGTCGAGCCCACCCTGCTGGTCGACGTGAACCGGGAGTTCAGCGTGTACCAGGAGGAGATCTTCGGCCCGGTCGCGGTGGCGGTGCCGTTCAACCGGGAGGAAGGCGTCCGCGCAGCCGCCAACGACACCCCCTACGGCCTCGCCGCCAGCGTGTGGACCCGGGACGTGTCGCGCGCCCACCAGGTGGCCGCCGAGATCAAGGCGGGCACGGTGTGGGTGAACTGCCACAATGCCTTCGACACGGCGCTTCCGTTCGGCGGCTACAAGCAGTCCGGGTGGGGACGCGAACTCGGTGAAGGCGCCATCGCCGAATACACCCAGAGCAAGTCCGTCAACATCGCACTCTAGATTCTCGGACCCGAATGAGAATCGTCCTGCGTGCGTTCTCATTTGCTGTCGACGAACTGTGACGCTTCGGCAACTGCGCCGACAACCCGCAGTCGCATGCTCGTCCCAGAGCTCACCGCGGAGCATCCACGCAGACCCTCTCCTCGTGAAAGTCGAAGGAAGCCATGACAACCAACGCCCCCACGCACTCGAGTGCGGTCAGCGACGGCACCCCTCGCAGGCTGGCAGGCACCCTCGGTCCGGGTGCCATCGTGTTCATGGTCGTCGCAGCGGCGGCCCCGTTGACCGTGATCGCCGGAACCGTCCCTCTGGGTATCGCAGCGGGCAACGGCGCCGCCTATCCCGCGTCGTACATCGTCTGCACGGTGGTGTTGCTGTTCTTCGCCGTCGGATTCACAGCGATGGCCAAGCACCTCCCCGGCGCCGGCGCGTTCTACACCTACATCACGCAGGGCCTGGGCCGGCACGCCGGTCTCGGCTCCGCGTTCCTCGCGCTGCTGTCCTACACCGCAGTCCAGGGCGCGGTGTACGGATACATCGGAGCCGCCGTCAACGATTTCATCACCGCTCACGGCGGCCCCGAGCTTCCCTGGTACGTGTGGGCCCTGGCCGTGACGGCCGTGGTCGCGATCCTCGGCTACCGGCACATCGATCTGTCCGGCAAGGTGCTCGGCGTACTCCTCGTCTGCGAGGTCGGGATCGTCCTCGTCATCGACGCCGCCGTCATCGTCCGGGGCGGCGGCGACGAGGGATTCTCGACGGCGGCGTTCCACCCCGCCGAGTTCTTCTCCGGAGCACCCGGCATCGCATTGATCTTCGCCATCGCCGGGTACATCGGATTCGAGGCCACCGCCGTCTTCCGGGACGAGGCCCGCGACCCGGGCCGCACCATCCCCCGGGCCACCTACCTGGCGTTGCTGGTCATCGGCGGTTTCTACGCGCTGTCGAGCTGGGCGATGGTCAGTGCGTGGGGCGACGAGGGCGCCGTGGCCATCGCGACCGAGAACCCGGAAGGGATGATCACCGAGACCGCCACCCGCTACGTCGGCGCGATCGCCGGCGACCTCGTTCAGATCTTCCTGATCACGAGCCTGTTCGCCGCACTGCTGTCCTTCCACAACGTGCTCTCCCGGTACATCTTCTCCCTCGGGAACAGCGCGGCCCTGCCCGCAGGATGCGGCCGCTCGCACGTCAAGCACGCGTCGCCGTACGTCGCGTCGGTCGTGCAGACGGTGTCCGCTCTCGTCCTGATCGTCGCGTCCGCCGTTGCCGGACTCGACCCGGTGACCGAGGTGTTCGCCTGGTTCGCCGGTGTGTCCTCGGTCGGGATCGTCGCACTGATGACCCTGACCTCCGTGGCCGTCCTCGTCTACTTCGGCCGGACCCGGGTGGACCGGCGGCTGTGGAACACGGTGATCGCACCACTGCTCGGACTCGTCGGCCTGGCCGGGCTCCTGATCATGACGGTCGCCAACCTTCCCCTTCTCGTCGGCGGGTCGAGCACTCTCGCCGCCGTCATCGGGGTCCTGCTCGTCGGGACCTTCGCCGGCGGAGCAGCCGTCGCCGTGCTCCGACCCCACGCCGCACGCCACGACACCGCTCTACCGCAGCACGACACGAACGACACCATCATCGACAAGGAGATCGCACGATGAGTACCGCCACCACCGAGACCCCGGCCACCGTCGGTTCCGCCGCCCCGGATCATCCGCTCACTCCGTTGTCCGCGGACGAGATCCGTTCGGCGAAGGCGCTCCTCACCAACGAGGGACTGATCGGCGAGAACGTGCGCTTCGTCTTCGTCGCACTCGCCGAGCCGCACAAGTCCACTGTCCTCGCATTCACGCCGGGCGACCCGATCGAGCGACGCGCCCGGATCCTGCTGCTCGATCGATCCACCGGCATCGGCACCGATCTCGTCGTGTCGGTGACGGAGAACCGTGTGATCAGCTCGACCACCGTCGATTCCGCCACCGACGGCCACGTCCCGATCCTCGACGAGGAATTCGAGGACATCGAGGCGTTCCTGCTCGGCAGCTCCGACTGGCTCGCGGCGATGGCGAAGCGCGGCATCGAACCGTCGAAGGTCCGGGCGGTTCCCCTGTCGGCCGGCGTGTTCGGTCACGAGGACGAGGTCGGGCACCGCATCGTCCGTGTCCTCGCCTTCCATCAGGAGGACAAGGCTGATCTGCCGTGGGCGCACCCCATCGACGGGGTCGTGGCCTACGTCGACCTCACCGAGCGTCGCGTCGTGAAGGTGGTCGACGAGATCGAGCTTCCCGTCCCCGCCGAGCGTGGGGAATGGAACGCCGAACCGCACGCCACACCCACCCGCACCGACCTCAAGCCGATCGAGATCACTCAGCCCGAGGGCGCCAGCTTCTCCGTCGACGGCAACGAGATCACGTGGGCCGACTGGAAGTTCCGCTTCGGTTTCGATGTGCGCGAGGGCCTGACACTGCACCAGCTTTCGTTCGACGACGGCGGAGTCGAACGACCCGTGATCTATCGTGCCTCGATCGCCGAGATGGTGGTTCCCTACGCCGATCCGTCCCCGGTCCGCTATTGGCAGAACTACTTCGACCAGGGTGAGTACCTGTTCGGCCGGTACACCAACTCGCTCGAACTCGGCTGCGACTGCCTCGGCGAGATCCAGTACTTCGACGTCACGATCGCCGACGAGTCCGGTGACCCGCGCGTCATGAAGAACGCGATCTGCCTCCACGAGGAGGATTACGGCGTCCTGTGGAAGCACACGGACATGTTCAACGGCATGACCGAGACCCGCCGCTCGCGTCGCCTGGTCATCTCGTTCTTCCTCACCATCGGCAACTACGACTACGGCTTCTACTGGTACCTCTACCTCGACGGCACCATCGAACTCGAGGCGAAGGCCACCGGAATCGTCTTCACGTCCGCGTACCGCGGCGCAGAGGGATTCTCCACCCAGATGGCTCCCGGGCTCGGCGCCCCGTTCCACCAGCACCTCTTCTCCGCTCGACTCGACATGGCCGTCGACGGTAACGTGAACACCGTCGAGGAGGTGGATGCCGTGCCCGTCCCGATGGGACCGGAGAACCCGTGGGGCAATGCCTTCCGCTGCCAGAAGACCAAGCTGACCACCGAATCCGAGGGGCAACGCACCGCCGACAACCTCAAGGCCCGGGTCTGGCACATCACCAATCCCACCAAGCAGAACCGCCTGGGTCAGGACGTCGGGTACGCGCTGCACCCCGAAGGTCAGCCGGTGCTCCTGGCAGACCCGTCCAGTTCGATCGCCTCCCGCGCCGCGTTCGCGACCAAGCACCTGTGGGTCACGCAATACGACGAGTCCGAGCGCTATCCCGCAGGCGACTTCGTCAACCAGCACCCGGGCCGGGCCGGCTTGCCCACGTTCGTGGCGGGCAACCGGGACATCGAGGGCGAAGACCTGGTGCTGTGGCACACGTTCGGGCTGACGCACTTCCCCCGGCCCGAGGACTGGCCGGTCATGCCGGTCGACTATGCCGGGTTCAAGCTCAAGCCGGTCGGATTCTTCGACCGCAACCCCGCGCTCGACGTGCCGGCGAGCACCGCGAAGCACTGCTGCGAAGGTTAGAAGTCGTGTCCGCCGTCTATGCTCCGACCGTCCGCCGCACCAGCCATTGGTTGCGGCGGGCGGCCGCGGCCCTTGCGGTCGCCGCGGCAGGGCTCCACGCCGCGTCGCTCGGTGAGCATGCGACGTCCTCGCCGTTGATCGGCCTGGTGACCGTCGCGATGATCTTCGGATGCCTGTACTGCGCGCGGCACCTGTGGGTGCGCGGTTCGCACCGGGATTGGGGGCTCGTCGCGCTGATGAACGTCGGCATGATCGCGCTGCACCTCACCGTGATGAGTCCCGGTGCCGGTGGCGGTGGCCATCACGGGCACGCGATGCATGCGGCAGCGTCGGCTTCGATGGGTCATTCGATGTCGACTCCGATGGCGGCGGCACTCGCGACCGCCGCACTCGAAGCGGTGGTCGCCGTGACGGTGCTGTTCTACCAGACTCGGCTCGACGGCCGAGGCGTCCCCCACTGACGACGAGCGTCAGTTCTGAACCGGTGCAAGGTTGTTCGCTACCAGTGCGAGAATGTCGTTCGCGTGACTGACGGCAATGAAATGACCACCACCGCTGATCGGGTGCCAGACAGCTCCCGGGGTCTTGTCCGCTACGGTCTTGTTGATGATTTCAGGCACCAGGGTGTCGGCGCTGCCCTGCCAGAAATGGACGGGGCGCGTCACTTTCGTCATGTCGAACGGCCAGGCCTTGTAGAGCATCGTGGCGTCGACGACGAGTCCGTCCGCGCCGTGTCGAAAACACTCGCGCCCTGCCCTCAGAAACGCGTCGAGGACCTCCTCGTCAGCCAGCACCTCCCGATCCGCGGTGCACGCCGACTGCATGATCGCCTTCGCGTAGCGATCCGAGAAGTGTGTGGCACTCATACCGAGCACGTCGTACATGAGTGTGAAACCGGGGTGGAAGTGAAGCGCCAGGCGGCCGCCCAGCGCGTCCACGCTGCTGAGATACTGCGCGGCCCAGTTCGATCCGAACGTTCCGTAGTTGCCACCGGCGATGCACACGACATCGACGAGGCGCGCGGGGTCCAGATACGCGGCGGCCGCCAGGGCCCAGGGTCCACCCTCCGACCAGCCGGTTACCGCGAATCGATGTGCGCCGAAGGAGTCGGCCAGCAGCAGGAGGTCATCGGTCCAGCCTTCGAAGGTGCGGCCCGGCTGAGGATCGGACCCGCCGATGCCCGGCCTGTCCGCGCACACGAATCTCAGTCCATTGGCCTTCGCGTACGAATCGAACAGCTCGGCCTCCAATCGGCTCGAGGGTCCGCCGTGGTTGTGCAGTACGAGTGGTCCGCCCGGGTCACCGGCTTCGAGATACGTGATGGTCCGGTCGCCGACCCGGATACTTCCCTCTCGTGTCACGTGTACTCCTCACAGTGTTGGCCGGACGCCGAAACTGGATTGGCGGCGTCGAAACTGCAGGTACTCGATCTCCCTCATACTAGGCTTCACCGGCAGGCAGGCGGTACACCCGTCGTGCGGTTTCGCCGAAGAAGAGTGCCTGTTCTGCCGGCGACAAGTCGCCGAGTGCTGCCTGGACGGTGGACACCATGGTTTCGGTATCCCACAGCAGACGGTCGATCGGATAATGAGAGGCGAACATGCATCGCTCGGCGCCGAAGATTCTGAGCGCCGCCCGTATCCACCTCCCGATCGCGTCTGGGGATGTTCCGAAGATGAGCGCGATTCCCTGAAACTTGAGAACGACGTTCGGAAACCGACTCACCGCCGTGAGGCGCTCTTCCCAACGGGAGAAGCCCTCGGCAGTGAGGTCGAGCGGCCACCCGACCGCCTCCAGCACGAAGGTGGTGTCGGGAAACGCAGCGATGAGTTCGTGCGTGGCGGGTAGCTGCTCGTCGTACACGAGCAGATCCCACACCAGCCCCGCATCCGCAACCTGCTCGAATCCGCGCAGCCAGGCCGGGTCCGACAGGTAGTCGCCGCGTGCACCCAGGCGCTTGCCGGGGTCGGCCGCCCAGTACAGCGGCTGACGCACGGCCCGGACCACCGGGAGATCCCGATATCGCGCGAGAACGCCTGCGAGATCGACTGAATCGAGCTGCACGGCCGCGATGAAGGCGTTCGGAACACCGACACGGTCGGCGCAGTGCTGAACCCAGATGGCCTCCGCGACACCGTCTGCTGCACCGAACTCGCACGCGACCGAGGCCGTGACGGGCATCCCCTCGACCTGTGCCCGATAGTCGTGCGGCAGGTACCGGCGCGCGGCGTCGTAGTAGTTCGGCAGCAAGGCGGTCAGCGCGGGTGGGCGACTGTCAATCCACGGGTACACGAGGTCGGGCAGGTTGATGAAATGATGATGAGCATCGACAATGTCCACCTCACGCAGCATATTTCAGTTGTGGACGGGGGACCGGGCAATTGGTCGAGCGCGACCCGTGGTCGGTGTGGATCGTTAAGGTGTTGACATGGAGCGCCGGATCAACGAAGCCCTGGTCCATTACGTCGAGCACGGCGCCGGCGTGCCGCTCGTGGCGCTGCACGGCGCCGGCGTGGATCATCGTGAGATCGAGGCGGCGATCGAGGCCATCGTTCCCGGTACGGGATACCGACGGATCTACCCGGACCTGCCGGGAATGGGCCTCTCGACAACCGGCGGCCTGACCTGCAACGACGATGTGGTCACGCTGCTCGGTGACTTCATCGACGGCCTGGGCGCGGGCCCGGTAATCCTGGTTGGACATTCCTACGGCGCCTACCTGGCTCGTGGCGTGGCCGCCCAGCGACCGGACACGGTGCTCGGTCTGGCGTTGTTGTGTCCGGTCACCGAGCGGTCACGAAACGTGCCCGACCACGCCGTGGTTCGCCGGGACGCCGATGCCTACGACGAACTCGAACGTGCGCAGTGGGCGGGGTTCGACGAGTACTTCGTCGTGCGCACACCGGCCACCGCTCGCCGCTACCGCGACCATGTGGTGCCAGGTACGACGCTCGTCGACGAGGATGCCCTCGGGCCGATCTTCGCCGGGTGGACGGTCGACGTCGGGTCGAGCGTGTTCTCGGGGCCGACGTTGATCGTGGCCGGCCGCCGCGATTCGGTCGTCGGGTACGCCGACGCGGCCGAATTGGTCGAGCGCTACCCGCACGCCACCCTGGCGGTCGTCGAGGACGTCGGCCACGCGCTCATGCACGAGCGGCCCGAACTACTCACCGTATTGCTCGGTGACTGGTTGGATCGGCTCGATCACTCTTCGTCCAGGTGACCGGAAGTTCGTGCACGCCGTAGATGTTCATGTCGGTCCTGAGTCTCACCTCGCCGGCGGGGATGGCGAGCCCCAGGGTCGGGAAGCGGCGCAGCAGCCCCTCGAAACCGGCCCGCATCTCGATGCGGGCCAGCTGCTGGCCCAGGCACAGATGGACACCGTGGCCCAAGGACAGGTGACCGCGCGCCTTGCGCCGGATGTCCAGGGTGTCGGGGTTGTCGAAGCGCCGCGGGTCGCGGTTCGCGGCCAGCAACGAGACAACGACCGTCGATCCCTTCGGGATTGTTTCGCCGCCGAGTTCGATGTCCTCGGTGGCGTAGCGATAGAAGATGTCGGCAACGGATAGGTAGCGCAGAAGTTCCTCGACGGCATCGGGGAGCAGGTCCGGGTCTGCGCGCAGTTCCGCCAGCTGCTCGGGGTTCTCCAGCAGGGCGAAGGCGCCCAGCGCCAGCATGTTGGCGGTCGTCTCATGGCCGGCGAGCAGCAACAGGAAGGCGGCGCCGGTCAGCTCTTCGATGGTGAGATCGTCGTCGCGGGCCAGATCGGACAGTATGTCTTCGCCGGGGGCGGCGCGCTTGCGCGTGACCAGTTCGGCCAGGTACGTGGTCAGTGCGCTGTACGCGGCCATCTTCTCGTCGAGCGGCTGGTCCTTGACCAGGAACTTGGCGGAGTTGACCTGGAAGTTCTCCCGGTCCGCGTAGGGGACACCGAGCAGTTCGCAGATCACCAGCGAGGGCACCGGCAGCGCGAACTCCCTGACCAGGTCGACCGGCGGGGTCAGGCGCGCCATCTCGGCCAGTTGCCGCTCGGCGACGTCGACGATGTGGTCTTCGAGCTGCTTCATACGTTTGACGGTGAAGGCGCCGGTGAGCTTGCGCCGCAGCCGGGTGTGGTCCGGCGGATCCATGGCGATGAACAGGCCCGGCACCTGCGGGGACGGCGCGGTGGCGACGGGCATGCCGGGGGTCTCGTACGGCACGTGGAGAACGCCGATGTCCTGGCGGGAGCTGAACCGGGTGTCGGCCATGAGCTGGCGGACCGCGTCGTAGCCGGTGACGAGCCAGCCCTCGTGACCGTCGGGGAAGACCATCGGACTGACAGGGCGAGCCTCGCGCAGCCGGGTGATCTGCCGGGGCGGGTCGAAGGGGCCCGCATCGCGTTCCATGGGGAGGCCGTACGGGATGGCGACTGTTTCAGTCATCGGATTTCCTTTCGTGGCAGTGTTAGTTGCGGGTGCCGCTACCGCGAGTACTCGCGGTTGAAAAGCCGTTTCGACCAGAGGTATCCGCCGAGGGTGATGACGACGCACCAGCCGAGCGCGATCCATACGTTGTTCCCGATCGGGGTACCCATGAGCAGGCCTCGCAGGGTTTCGATGATCGGGGTGAACGGCTGGTACTCGGCGAACCAGCGCAGCCCGGCAGGCATGGAGTCGGTGGGGACGAACCCGCTGCCGAGGAAGGGCAGCAGAACCAGCGGCATACCCACATTGCTCGCGGCCTCGACGGTCTTGCTGACCTGGCCGAGCGCGACGGAGAGCCAGACGAGCGCGAACGTCACCACCACCAGGAAACCGGCAGTGGCCAGCCACGCGCCCACCCCCGCGGTGGGCCGGAAGCCGACAAGCAACGCCACGCCGATCACGATCGCGACGCTGAGCATCGCCTGGATCACGCTGCCCAGCACGTGTCCGGTCAGCACCGAGACGCGGGCGATGTGCATGGTGCGGAACCGGGCGATGATGCCCTCGGTCATGTCCATCGCGACCGAGATCGCTGTCCCTTGGACCGCGGCCGTCACGGTCATCAGGATGATCGCGGGCACAACGTAGTTGACGTACTCGGCGCGCCCGCCGGACACCCCGCCGAGCCCCGCGCCCAACGTGCCGCCGAACACGTAGACGAACAGCAGCAGGAAGACGACCGGCATTCCCACGAGCGTCACGGTCATCGACGGGTACCGCAGCAGGTGATTGAGGTTGCGGCGCAGCATCGTTGCCGAGTCGCGCAGCGGGTGGAACCGGAGGTCCGCCGGGGCCGGCCCGGCGAGGGTGTGGGCAGGGGTGCTGATCATGAGGTCACCTTCTCGTTGTGCGGGTTGCCGGTGAGAGCGAGGAAGACGTCGTCGAGATCGGGGGTGTGCACGGACAACTCGTCGACCTCGATGGCCTGGTCGTCGAGCCGGTCGATCAGGGCCTTCAGCGAGCGGAGGCTGCCGTCGCTGGGCACACGCAGGGCGAGCTTGTCGGTGTCGCGCGAGACCTGACCGAGGACGCGCTCGGCTTCTTCGAGGCCGTGCGGGTCGGCGAACCGCAGGCGGACGTGGCTACCGGGGATGCGGCGCTTGAGCTCGTCCGCGGTTCCCTCGGCGACCAGTCGGCCGTGGTCGAGGACCGCGATCCGGTCGGCCAGCTCGTCGGCTTCCTCCAGGTACTGGGTGGTCAGGAAGATGGTGACGCCGGTGGCCACCAGGTCCCGGACGATCTGCCACATGCCCCGGCGGCTGCGCGGGTCCAGGCCAGTGGTCGGCTCGTCGAGGAAGATCACTCGCGGGCTACCGACCAGGGTCATCGCGAGGTCGAGCCGCCGTCGCATGCCTCCGGAGTACGTCGAGACGGGCTTCGAGGCCGCGTCGACGAGGTCGAACTGTTCGAGCAGCTGGGCGGCGCGCCGCCGGCCGTCGCTGCGGGCGAGGTGGTGCAGATCCGCCATCAGCAGCAGGTTCTCCTTGCCGGTGAGCAGGTTGTCCACCGCCGAGAACTGGCCGGTGACACCGATCGCGGCGCGCACCGCGTCGGATTCGCGGGTGAGGTCGTGGCCGGCGACTCGGGCGTCACCTGCGTCGGCGCTGATCAAGGTAGACAGAATGTTGACCGTGGTGGTCTTCCCGGCGCCGTTCGCGCCGAGCAGTGAGAAGACCGTTCCCTGCGGGACGGTCAGGTCGATGCCGTCGAGCACGACGTGGTCGCCGAACGACTTGCGCAACCCGGTCACCGCGATGGCCAGCTGAGATTGCCTGGGGGTCATGGTTTTCCTTTCTCGAGGGCAGAAGTGGATCAGGAGCGGCGGATCGTGATGCCGCCGAACGAGGTGTGCGCACGGACCTCGACGGTCTCGTCGGACGCCTCGGGCCGGGTGGTGTTGTCCAGCAGGTTGCGTACCTGCCCGAACTTGGTGTTCACCTCCAGCCAGGCCGCGGTGCCCTCGGCGATGCCGATCTCCAGGTCGCCCATCGCGGTCCCGAGCTCGACCGAGCCACGGGCCACCTCGCCGAGTCGAATGCTGCCGTTCGACGTCTTCGACTCGACACTCGCCCCGGCCCGGTCGACGGAGATGTCGCCGTTCGCCGAGCGCACTTGCACGTCGCCGGTCACCGTGGTGATCGTGGTGTCGCCGTTGGAGTTCTTGACGATTGCGGAGCCCTCGATCTCGCCGATGCGGACCTTCCCGGAGCCGGTGCGGATCTCGGCGTTGCCTGCGACGCCGTCCGCGGTGACGTGACCGGCCGCGGTGTCCACACGCAACGGACCGGTCTGCTCGAGCCGGACGTTCCCGGTAGAGGTCTTGAACCTGCACTGCCCGAGCCGGCCCGTGCCGCTGAGGTCTCCCACCTGCACCTCGCCGGAAACCTGCGAGCCGCTGGGCAGGTCGATGGACACCTCCACCGACCTGCTCTTGCGGGAGAAGTCGAGAACGCGCGCTTTCGGCCCCGTCACCTGGAGCACGCCATTCGCGTACTCGACGCGGACCCGTTGGGCGGCTTGCACATCCGACTCGTCGGATTCGTCGCTCGGGCGCACGTCGACGGTGGTGTCGGTGCGGTCGCTCGCGGTGATCCGCACATTGCCGACGCCGAGCTCGAGCGTGACGGAAATCGGTTCGGGTGTATCGAAATTGGGCATGGCTGTCCCCTCATGATGGGTGGGTGACACATCCCCGCAGGTCGGGGACGTGGTGTGGGTGTGGTGGAAGGCGGTGCGGCTAGCGCACCCAGCCGGTGAGGCTCTGCTTGGTCTGTTTGCCGCGCTGCTGGGCGTGCTGGACGCGGTCCGGTTGCTGCAGCGCGGACGAAGCTGCACGGACCAGCCAGGCGTTGACCGAGCGCCCCTCCTTGGCTGCGGCCTCCTCGACCGCCGCCTTGAGCTGTTCGGGGAGGCGCACATTGATTCGCGAGGTCGGGCCGTCTTCGGCGATCGGTGTGCCGCCGTCCGCCGGTGCCGAATCGCCCTCGGCCGCGTCCTCGATAGGCTCGGCGGGCCGTGCGTTCACGACGAAGTTCGGATCGCGTCCACGCAGGCGCAGCTCCACCGATCCCGGGGCCAGATCCTGGGTGATCTCGTCCGTCGCAGCGGACAGCGCGTCCAGCAGCGTCATCCGGATCGCCGACTCGAGCGACCCGGTCAGGCGCTCGACCAACGCACGGGATTCTTCACCGCCGGCTTCGGCGAGGGTGGCGAATTCACGTCCGAGGTTGCTCACATACGGTGTCAAATCCATGGTGCCAAGCATGGCACCAATGTGGCACCAGTGCAAGGGTTCGATGGCTCAATTGTGGTGCCATGTGGCACCGAGTAGTGACTCTCGGAGGGAAAGTGCTGGTCAGAAGCGGGTGCGGTGGAACGCAACGTCGCACGGACCGGGACCGTCATGACCTCCGATCAGACTTGCCCCAAGGTCAACGGTGACGGTCGAGCGCCGTCCACGTCCGTGATGTCATAGCGTTCGGCCATGGCGGCCGCGACCAGAACCTGTCCGGACGTCGTCATTATCTGGGGATCGGCGGCCAGCGCGGCGACGACACGGCCGATGAACTGTGGTGACTCGGAGTTCGACAGGTCGAGGTACGCCGCGGCCTCCATCACCTTCTCCGTCCGAACGAGACCCGGATAGAGCGAGACCACGGCGATGTCGTGTGGCCGGAGCTCATGCGCCATGTCAGCGGACAGCTTGTCGGTCGCGGCCTTCGAGACGCCGTACGGCACATTCGCGATGTGCTTCTGCGCGGCCCAGAACGAGATGTTCACGATGAGCCCGGCTCGCTGGGGGACCATCATGCGGGCCGCGAATGTGCCGGCGACGTAGTGCGCTCGGACCCCGGCGGCGAACATCGCATCCCATCGCCAGATCGGTTGCTCCCAGAAGGGTAGGCCCCACGTGAACCGGCCGTTGTCGACCATGCGCTCGTAGCCACCCCACACGTTGTTCACGAGAAGATCGAGCCGCCCCGCCTCCGCGGTCACGCGGCGAAAGACAGCGGAGACCTGTTCGTCATCGGTGTGATCGCAGGTGGCCGGGATGCAGCCGGCAGGCAAGTGCGCGGCGTGCACCGTGCGTCCGGTGACGTACACCGTCGCTCCGGCCGACGCCAGATGTTCCGCTATGCCTCGACCCACTCCGCGGCTGCCGCCGGTCACGAGCGCGACCTTGCCGTCGACCAGGTGATCGTCCATGAGTACGAATGTCGTGGACCGGGTGGCGTGTGTCAACGGTCGCTTCCGGGGTGGGTGGGCGACCAGATCCACGCCCTCGTCGACGGCACCCGCGCTGAACAGTGGCCTGCGAATAACGGCCGGAACCTCCCTGGGCGGCGACAGTCTGCGCCTAGAATCCCAGTGAGCAGCGACTCCCACTCGACCTCTGCGTACGAAGGGATCGACCCCATGAGCTTGTCGACTCGAAGCCGGCTGCGTCGAACGGCCGCCGCGCTCAGCATCGTTCTCGCCCTTGCCACCGTTTCTTGCGGATCGGACGATCGCAGCGGCGAACAGCAAGCAGCGGAGCACGGTCCTGACGTCGTGCACACCGACGATCCCGAGGTCGACAAGGTCGTCGATATCGTTCGCGACAAGCTGACGGAGCTCGATCTCAGCGGCGCCGTATTCGGCGTATGGCGCGGCGACGAGGAGATCGTCGCCGGAGCAGTGGGGGAGTCCCCGCTCGGCGTTCCCGCGACGCGTGACATGCAATTGCGAGTCGGCCAACCGATGGAACCGATGTTGTCGACAGTTCTGTTGCAGCTGGGCGAGGCCGGAACGCTGAGCCTGGACGAGCCGATCGCCAAGTGGGTGCCCGACTTTCCGCGGGCCGACAAGATCACCCCGCGGATGCTCGCCAACAGCACCACCGGCATTTCGGACTACGTGACCAACCCCGATTTCCTGAAGATCTTCTACGCCAATCCGATCAAAGGCTTTACGTCTCAGGAGATCTTCGACTTGGCCAACGCCCGCCCGCCGCTGTTCGAACCGGGGACCAGCTTTGCCTACGCGCACAGCGATCTGTGTCTGCTCGGTGTGGTGCTCGAGAAGGCGGCGGGAAAGCCCTTGGGCGACCTGCTGAAGGAGCGGATCTTCACGCCGCTCGGGATGGACGCGAGCAGCGTGGTGCTGACACCCCAGATGAGTGAACCGATCCTGCACGGCTATACCAACGAACGTGGCGTCTTCGAGGACTCCACGTTCTGGAATCCCACGGCGTTCCTCAACAGCGGCAACATGAACTCCACGGTGGCCGATGTCGCTCGGTGGGTTCGTGCGCTCGCCACCGGCGAACTCCTGTCCGACACGGCGTTCACGGAGATGATGGCGGACAAGACCGCCGGGCTGGGCCCGCTGACGGCGGACAAGTACTTCGCATTCGGAACCGTTCACTTGGGCAGCTGGCTGCTCATGAACCCGGCATTCGGGGGCTACAACGGCATCGCTCTCTACGAAACGGAGTCCAAGACCACCATCATCGTTTACGTCACGCTCGGACCGACGGCCAACGCAAACGCCAATAACGCTGTGCCGATCGGCAAGGATATCGGTGCCCTCCTCCTCCCCGACAACCCGCCGAAGGTGCCCTGACCGAACCGGCACCTACTTGGTCGGCCGTCCACACGAGCAATCTCGCCACACCGACAACGAGGTGGTCCACTACGGCCTTCGCCAGAACAGATGGTGGGTCACGCCACTGGGGCTTGGAACCACCTCGAGGTGGAACCGGTCACGCAGCTCATCAGGTGATTCCCACAGACGCGCCCCGGATCCGAGTTCGGCCTGCGAGACCGCCACGTGCATGGTGTCGACGAGGTCGGCGTCGACGAAGTGGAATGTGGTGTCGCCGAGGGTGAACGACGGACGCGTGTGGTGGGTCAGCACGAACACCGGGGTGTGGAACGGGGGCTCGTCGCCCCACCAGCCAAGCCAGTCGTGGTCATGCCAGGGACCGCGCTGCGGGCCGAATTTGTTGCGGCCCATGATCTCGGCGCCGATGTTGCGGGCGAAGTCTCGCGTGAAGTAGTCGTCGAGGCCGCGGCTACCGCCAGGGTCGGTTCGCATGGGCCAGCTCGCCGTGGCTCCGGCCCAGGCGAACATTTTCCCAGGATCGGCATGGCCGAACGGCCTCTCGAGACTCTGATGTTCGCCGGCGCCGAATCCGTCGCGCGAGACGGTGAAGTTCTGGACTCTCAGCAGCTGATTCACTCGGTGGGCCTCCTGCGCTCTTGATCATGGTGGGACCGAAATCTCGACCTCTCCGGATTGGGACGTGCTATCGGACGTCGTAGGTGAGCTGCACCATGCCGTTGCCGAACCGGCGTTCCCGCGTGAGCGACAGAGACGCTCGGACCTTGTCGGGCAGCACTCTCGTTCCCGCTCCGACGGTGATCGGGCACATCAACAGCTCGAACCACATCGACGACACCGGCCCTACACTCGCACCATGACCACGGTCCGGCCCGCACTCGCCCGCCGCCGTGCTCACGTCGGCGGTGAGCGCGGCAATGACTTCCTCGTCGGGTACCGCCCACGAGAAGTCGCCCTGGGCATCGGTGTTGAAACCGTCGAGAGATGACGCGACTGAGTAGACGACACGGCCCATAGGTCGAGGATAGGGCAGGCCCTGTCCTTTGAAGATCCTGGCGGCGCCCGGCGGGTGTGTCCGGTGTCCCTCGACCGCCGATGCCCGGAACATCCTCCACTTTCGCCACCGATCGCGAAGTGGTTCCTCGTCGGCGCATCCGTGAAAGCCGTTGTCGCTGACGTTAACCGGCATCCTGTTGAGCGGCGAGTTGCACCCTGATCCGCGACGTCGCGTTGATCAACGACTCATTGTTGACGGCGGCCGCATCGTCGGCGTCACCCTTGCGGGCGGCCTCGACGAGACGTTCCTGGTATCTCCACAACGAGTCGTCTCCCGGCGTGTCCAGGGTGCCCTGCGCGCCGACGATCTTGTAGGCACGGCAGTGCTGCCACAGGTTACGGATGGAATCGACCAGCACAGGGTTCGCTGCTGCTTCGTAGAGAATGGTCAACAGCGCCTCGTCGTGATCGAGGAGCGCGACCACCCGCCGTTCGGCGATGGCGGTCTGCATGAGCTCGTACTCGGTTTGCATTCGGTCGACGTCCGCGGGGCTGATCTGCTGGGCGCCCAATCGTGCGGCCTCCACCTCGAGCAACCGTCGTACGTCGTAGACGTGGACCAGTTCGGCCAGGGTCAGGCCTTTCACGACCGCGCCCTTGTGGGGGACCCGCTCGGCCAGACCGGCTTCCTCGAGCCGCCGGATCGCCTCGCGCACCGGCATCACGCTGGTCCCGACCTGCGCGGCAATGTCGCGAATGCGCAGGCGGGCGCCGGCAGGCAGATCACCGTTCATGATCGCCTCGTGGATCGTCTCGTAGACCTGGTCGGTCAACAGGGACGTTTCGGCGCGCTTCGTCATGACCACAGCTCAAATATAAACCGCACGAGGGGCACACCCGTGTGCCCGACGAAATGCGCGAGTCTGCGAGCCGCGCCCCACACCGGTGCGGCGACACACCGGCAGCCTGAGTTGGTCGTGCGTCCAGAGCGTTTACGCTCGTCGGAGGTGCTCGGGGCGGAGTGACGGACGGCGGGTGGGCTGTGAAACACAGGGCGCGTAGATCAACTCTGGCGGTGGTGACGGCGGTGGCCGCGGTACTGACACCGATCGCGGCGTCGGCTCCGGCGACAGCCGACCCGGCCGGGTTCACCAAGACCACGCTCCACTTCCAGACGCTCGTCGGACCGAACCGCGACGAACCGTGCGACGTCATCGGTGACGTGTACAAGCCCGATTCGGCGTCTCCGTCCAATCGCGTGCCCGCCGTCCTCACCACCAACGGCTTCGGCGGTTCCAAGAACGATCAGGCCGGTATCGCCTCGTTCCTCGCGTCCCGCGGCTACGCGGTGCTGGCGTATTCCGGGCTGGGCTTCGGCGGTTCCGGCTGCAAGATCCACATGGACAACCCCGATTACGACGGGCGTGCGGCGAGCGAACTGGTGAGCTTCCTCGGTGGACGCGACGGGATGGCGTTCGTCGATCCCGCGCACACCGTTCCCGTCCCCGGACTCGACTACGTGGTGCAGGACGCGACCGCTCACCACGGCGCCGCCGAGGCGCACGACCCGCGGGTCGGTATGGTCGGCGGCTCCTACGGCGGGGCCGTGCAGTTCGCCGCGGCCTCGGTGGACCCCCGGATCGACACGATCATCCCGATGATCACGTGGAACGACCTCAGTTACTCGCTCGCACCCAACGGCACCGACCAGACAACCGGGGTCAGTACGTCGGTTCCCGGTGCGTCGAAGGTGGTGTGGTCGCTCATGTTCGGGGCCGTCGGCGTGACCAACCCCCGGGCCGAGGGCTACGCGCAGGACCCCGCGCGGGCCTTGGGTTGCCCCAATTTCGCCGACCCCGCATGTCCCGCGTTGGCGCAGTCCGCGGTGCAGGGCTACCCGGATCCGGGGTCCGTCGACTTCCTGCGCCGATCCTCCGTGGTGTCGTACGCGGACCGCGTGAAGATTCCGGCGTTGATCATGCAGGGCCAGCAGGACACCCTGTTCGACCTCAACGAAGCGAAAGCCACGTTCGAGGCGCTGCAGGCGCAGGGCAACGACGTGAAGATGATCTGGCACAGCTGGGGGCATTCCGATCTCACTCCCGCCGAGGGCGAGATCAGCATGAAGGACCCGAACCCCGACACCCAGTACGAGACGGGCCGGATGATCGACTGGTTCGACCACTACCTGAAGGACAGCGGGGTCGACACCGGACCGGTGTTCAGCTACTTCCGCAACTGGGTCGACTACACCGGCAACGCCGCGCCCGCGTACGCCGAATCGTCGGATATCGCGGTGGGCCAGGACTATTTGCTCCACCTCTCCGGTAACGGCACGCTGACCGACCGCCTCGACGACATCGTTCCCGGCGCGCAGACGCTGAACACGCTGCCGGGCGGTCTCCCCACCGACCGGGAGGCGCCGGACACCCGGCCGGAGAACCAGGTCCCGCAGGGCGTGATCTCCGGCACCCAGGCCGAGTGGTCGTCCGGCATCCTCGACGCCCCGCTGGACGTGGTGGGAGCCCCGACGCTCGACGTCCGCGTCACGGCCGCCCCCGCGGTCGCCGGTGTCGAGGACTCGGTCGTGGTCTTCGCGAAGCTGTACGACGTGGCTCCCGACGGCACGGAAACGCTGATCAACGGACAGGTCGCTCCGGTACGCATCGTGGCGCCGGGTGAGCCCGTGCAGGTCACGATGCCGGCCATCGTCCACCGCTTCGGCGAGGGACACCGCGTCCGCCTCGTGGTGTCCGGGGGAGACCCGAGCTTCCGCGGAAGTCTGGTGCCGCACCAGGTCACCATCGCGACGGGCGACCCTGCTCAGGCACTGGTGCTGCCGGTGACCGGCAGCTGAGGCCCGGGCTCACCCGGGCCGTCCAGGTCACTCGCGCATGAGCATCAGGGCGGCCTCCCGCTCGAGATCGAGATACGGTTCGCCGCTGACGTCGACCGCGACCCGATTGATCGTGCCACCGGTGAAGCGGTGAGGTGATTCGCCGGGGTAGTCCTCGGTGATCGGCTCGCCCGGGTGCCGACCGACGTACAGCCCCGCACCTGCGATCGCGAACGCCCCCATCTGGGTCTTGATCCGGCCTTCTCCGACCTTTCGATCCGCGTGGAAGAGGGACAGGATTCCCTCGGTAGAAGTGGGCTCCTGCCCGTCCTTGTCGAACGAGGCGGACAGGATCAGGTCCGTTCCGGTGGGGATGTCCTCGGAGCCGACGATCATCTGTTCCTCGCTGCCCACGAAGTTGTTGACGTAGTGCAGCCGGTTGTTCTTCACATACAGTGCGTGGCCCCCGAAACGGGATCCGATCGCGAAGAGCACGCCCTCAGCTCCCGGCGCGGGGATGTCGACGAGCGCACCGATCACGAACGACCGGCCGCGTGTGTTGACCGCTTGCCACTCGGACACGGCGGCGGTGTCCGGGTAGTACACGTATCGGCCTCGGGCCGCTGTCAGTTGGGGTCGGGGCGTGCCCATGATCTCGACGGCTGATCGATCGTCCAGTGGAAACGCTCCGTTCGCACCGGCTTCGGCGAACCAGATGTTCACCATCTCCCGCAGCTTGTCGGGATGCTCCGCTGCCAGGTTGTTCACTTCGGCGCGGTCGACGTCGGTGTGGTACAGCTCCCATTCGTCCTCGTTGAAGTGGCCCCAGCCTGCAATGGTCGGATGTGTCGTGACGGCCTTCCAGCCTTCGTGCCAAATCGACCGCGAGCCGAGCATCGAGTAGAACTGCGACTTCCGCTCCGACGGCGAGGACTTGTCGTCGATGCTGCTCCGCATACTGACGCCGTCGAATGGGCTCTGGACATGGCCCTTGATGGTCTCGGGGGCGTCGACCCCGACCATGTCCAGGATCGTCGGCACGAGGTCGATCGCGTGATGGTACTGGTCCCGGATCTCGTTCCGAGCCTTGGTTCCCGCCGGCCACGAGATGATGCAGGGGTCGGCAGTTCCGCCGTTGAACTCGTAGCGCTTCCACATCTTGAACGGGGTGTTGAACGCCATCGCCCAGCCGTTGGGATAGTGGTTGTAGGTTTTGGGTCCGCCGAGATCCTCGAGTTTCGCGAGGTTCTCCGCGAGATCGTCCGGGATGCCATTGGCGAACTTCATCTCGTTGACGGAGCCGTTCGGGCCACCTTCGCCGCTCGCGCCGTTGTCGGAGACCACCACGATCACGGTGTTTTCCAATTGCTCGGTGTACTCCAGATAGTCGAGCAGGCGACCGATGTGATGGTCGGCGTGGGCCAGGAAGCCGGCGTAGACCTCGGCCATCCGCGCAAAGAGGCGCTTCTCGTCGTCGTTCAGCGTGCTCCACGGGCGGGTGTAGTCGAGTTCCGGGAACGGTTCGCCCGCGGGTCCCGACCGGGTCTCGGGAGTGCCGATAGGGTTGATCGGCGGAAGTTCGGTGTCTGCCGCGACGATGCCCAGTTCCTTCTGACGGGCGAGGGTCTGTTCGCGGATCGCGTCGTAGCCCATGTCGAACTTGCCCGCGAACTTCTCGATCCATTCCTTCGGGGCGTGGTGCGGCGCATGGCACGCGCCGGGCGCGTAGTAGAGGAAGAACGGCTTATCCGGCGCGATCGCCTTGGCGTCCTTGATGAACTCCAATGCCTTGTCGGTGACGTCCTCGGTGAGGTGGTAGCCCTCCTCCGGTGAACGTGGCTGATCGACCGGGTGATTGTCGTAGACCAGATCCGGATACCACTGGTTGGTCTCCGCGCCGAGGAAGCCGTACCAGCGCTCGAAGCCGCGCCCGCTCGGCCAGTTCCGGCGGGTGGCTGCCAGGTTCATCTCATCGGTCGGGCACAGGTGCCATTTGCCCACCATGTAGGTGTTCCAGCCGCGCTCGGCGAGCATCTCCGAGAGCATGCCGTTCTCCGGCGGGATGGTGCCACTCGCGTTGGGGAATCCGATCGCAGCCTCGGTGATGCAGGCCATGCTGTTGCGCGTGTGGTTGCGTCCCGTCAGCAGACAGGAGCGCGTGGGTGAGCACAGCGCGGTGGTGTGCCATTGGGTGTACCGAACACCCTTGGCGGCGATCCGGTCGATGTTCGGCGTTTCGATCGGCCCGCCATAACAGCGCATCGCCGAGAAGCCGACGTCATCGAGGACGACATAGACGACGTTGGGCGCATCGTCGGCAGCCTTGGGTGGCTCGAAGGGGGACCAGTCCGGAACCGAGTCGCGAATGTCGACGTTGACGACACCCCGAAATGGCTTGCCCATGGCACGTCTCCTCACCTGTAGTCCTGGGTTTCAGCGTCGACCGCCGCGCCGCCGGGAACCTCACCCGACACGGGTGAACCCGGTGAGCGCCGGACCGTGGCGGGGCCCTCCGAGAACGGAGAGCGAAGTGATTGACATCACACGAGGGGTGGGATCACACTGGAGCCCTCATTTGAACCCGATGTCAAGATCAATATTGCGTCGGCTGGTGGAGAGGAACCGCAGGTGACCAAGCTCGGAGGGGTGTGCGACAAGCGCTTCACGGCGTTGCAGGAGGCGCTGAAGGACAATCTCGACTCCGGTGAGGAACTCGGCGCGTCGATCGTCGTTGCTCTCGACGGAAAGCCGGTGGTCGACATGTGGGGCGGATGGTCCGACACCGATCACACCACCGAATGGGAGCGCGACACCATCACCAACGCGTGGTCGTGCACCAAGACGGTCACTGCGCTCGCCGCACTGATGCTCGTCGATCGCGGACTGCTGGACGTGTACGCGCCCGTCGCGAAGTACTGGCCGGAATTCGCCGCGGCCGGCAAGGAACGCGTCGAGGTCCGCCATCTCCTCTCGCATACGTCGGGTGTCTCGGGATGGGATCAGCCGATCACGGTCGAGGACACCTTCGACCTCGTCGAGTCGACGAAGCGGCTGGCCGCACAGGCGCCGTGGTGGGAGCCGGGAACGGCGTCCGGATATCACGCCTTGAACTACGGTCACCTGATCGGCGAGGTCGTGCGTCGGGTCGACGGACGCACGCTCGGACGTTTCGTTGCGGAGGAGATCGCCGGGCCGCTGGGGGCCGACTTCCACATCGGACTGGACCCGTCGGAGTTCGGCCGCGTGTCGAACGTGGTCCCGCCGCCGCCGTTGCCGATCGACCTGGCCTCCCTCGACCCCCACAGCGTCATCGTCAGGACGTTCACCGGCCCCGGACCGGACGCCTCGGCGTCCTGGTCCGACGAGTGGCGCAAGGCGGAGAACGGCGCGGCCGGTGGTCAGGGCAACGCCCGGTCGCTCGCCCGGATCCAGTCCGTCGTGGCCTGCGGGGGCGAACTCGACGGCGTCCGCCTACTGTCGCCGGACACCATTTCCCTGATCTTCGAGGAGCAGTCGAACGGCGTGGATCTGGCCCTGGGACAACCGATTCGATTCGGCATCGGTTACGGCCTGCCGACGCCCGTATCCGTGCCGTTCGTCCCCGAGGGGCGCATCTGCTTCTGGGGTGGCTGGGGCGGCTCCCAGGTCGTCGTCGACACCGAACGCCGGATGACCATGACGTACGTGATGAACAAGATGGGCCCGGGACTTCTCGGCTCAGACCGGACCGCCCAATACGCGACGGCGACGTTCGATGCGCTGAGCTGACGCGCCCGCCCGGGGTGTGATCAGGACGCCAGCCCCTTGTCCTGCAGCCATTCCCGGGCGATGTCGCCCATGTCCTCGAGGTCGGCAACTCGCTCGTTCATCTCGATGAGATCTTCGGTCGTCAAAGCGGCCGACACGTCGGCCAGGACTCCGCGGACGTCGTCGCCTGCCTTGTTCTCGTTGATGATCGGTGTGATGTTCTCCGCGAGGAACAGGTGTTTGGTGTCCTCGAGTGCCACGAGGTTCTCCGAACGCATCGCCGGGTCGGTGCTGAACACGTCCGCCACTTGAATCTGACCGCTGAGCAGGGCGTTGAGCGTCAAGGGACCGCCGGCGTCGAGTGCCAGGAACTCCTTGAACGTCAGGCCGTACCTGTCCGTCAGCCCGGCGACGCCGTTCTCCCGGGTCTTCCATTCGGGCGGGCCGCCGAGGGTCAGCTCGTCGGCGTGGGGCACGAGGTCCTCGATCGTCTCGAGCGAGTACTCGTCCGCCGTCTCCTGTCGCACGGCGAGAACGTCCTTGTCCTCGGCGGGGGACGGTTCGAGTGCGATGAGCCCGGCGGGCAGCTTGGCCTTGATCTCCTCGGTCACCTCGTCCGACGCGGTTGCGGTGGTGGCGCTGTCGAGGTACTGGAGCAACGCACCCGAGTATTCGGGCAGCAGGTCGATGGAGCCGTCCCGGATGGCCGGGACGTACACCTCCCGGCTCCCGATGTTGAGCTTCTCGGTGACGTCGATGCCGTTCGCGCGCAGCGCCTCCGCGTAGATCGTCGCGATCAGCTGGCTTTCGGGGAAGTCCGCGGAGCCGACGACGAGGGCACCGTCACTGCTTCCGCCGTCGTCGGACGCCAACGGGTCCTTGCCGATCCCGCACGCCGTCAACGACAGCAGGGTGGCGCCGGTCAGCGCGACGATCAATGCCTTCTTCATGATGATGTCCTTCAGATCAGCGAGGGCTCGGGAGCGGATGTGGGCCGGGCCGCGACGGCGGTGTCTTCGGAACCGGATCGCTTCTTCGCGCCGCTCCTTTCGCGTCGCGTCAGACCGGGTGAGACGACCCGAACCGTGAGGAATCCGATCGCCAGGTCGAATGTGAGCGCGAGGAGGGACACGAGGACCGCTCCGGCGGCCATCTGCGCGTAGTCGCTCTGCGCCTTGCCGTCGATGAGGAGACGTCCCAGTCCGCCCAGCGAGATGTACGCGGCGACGGTCGCCGTCGAGACGATCTGCAGCACCGCGCTGCGCACACCCGACAGCATCAGCGGCAGCGCGCACGGCATCTCCACCTCGGTGAGGATGCGCATCGACCGGAACCCCATGCCTCGCGCAGCGTCCACGGCGGCCTGGTCGACCGAGCGAATACCCGCGTACGTATTGGTGAGTATTGGTGGGATGGCCAGCAGCACCAGCACGATCAGGCTGGGAATCAGATAGGCCAGCTTGGTCGAGAACGACGGCGCGATGACCAGCACCAGCAGAATCAGCAAGCCGATGGTGGGAAGGGCGCGCAGCGAGTTGGCCAGGCCCGCGACGACGACCGCTCCGCGACCGGTGTGCCCGATGTACAGACCGAGCGGAACCGCGATCAGTGCCGCCGCGAACAGGGCGAGGAACGTGTACATCAGGTGCTGGAGGAGGAGAGCGGGAATGCCTTCGGGCCCGGTCCAATGAGCACCGTCGAGCAGAAAGTCGATCATGATGAGACCACCTTCGGGGTCCACGGTGTGAGTAACCGATTGGCGAGCACGATGAGCAGGTCGAGAACCAGAGCCAGCAACAGGCAGAGCGCGATACCGGCGATGATCGGTGTGTAGAAACGCAACTGGAAGCCCTGGGTGAACAGCGAACCGATCTGCGGGATCCCGAGCAGCGCGGCGAGAGAAACGAGGCTGACGTTCGACACGACAGCGACGCGCAGGCCGGCGCAGATGACGGGAACACCCACCGGCAGCTGGACTTTCAGCAGCGTCTGGTACGGCCGGTAGCCCATCGCCGTTGCGGCGAGCACAGTCTCCTTCGGCACCGAATCCAGGGCGTCGGCGATGACGCGCACGAGCAGGGCGACGGTGTAGATCGTCAGCGCGACGACGATGTTCATCGGATCGAGGATCTTCGTTCCGAGGATCGGCGGGAGCAGGACGAACAGCGCCAGCGACGGGATCGTGTAGAGCAGGCCGGCCGTCCCCACCACATAGGGGTTGATCCGGCGACTGCGATGCGCCAGCCAGCCGATCGGCAACGCGACGATCACACCGACGACGAGCGGCACGAGCGAGAGCAGGATGTGCCAGCCGACCAGTTCGGCGATGCGATCGGACTGGCGGACGAGCCATTCGACGTTCATCGGGCCATCGCCTCCGCCGCCACCAGATCCGCCGACTCGATCGCCGCCACCGCCGCATGTGCCGTCACGGTTCCCACGAGCACACCGTCGCCGTCGACGACGACACCGCGTTTGCTGGGTGCGGACAAGGCGGCATCGAGCAGTGCCCGCATCGTCCCGTGCGCATCGGCGACCGTCCCGCTGAGATTCACGTCGTCCGGGCGAATGCGGTCGACGACCTTCGCCGGTTGCACCCAGCCGATCGGTTTGTTCGCCGGGTCGACGACGAGCAACCAGTCGTCCGTGGTCCGCGTGAGGGCGTCGGACGCCGAATCGCCGAGACGAGCAACGGGTTCGGCGACCGTCTCCACGCGGCCGCCGAGGTTCGAGAAGCCCAGCGAACGGTAGCCGCGGTCGCGTCCGACGAAGTCGGCGACGAACTCGTCGGCGGGTTCGGTCAGCAACTCCAGCGGCGTCGCGGCCTGCGCCAGGATCCCGCCGGTTCGCAACACGACGACCTGGTCGCCGAGCTTGAGGGCCTCGTCGATGTCATGTGTGACGATGATGATCGTCTTGCCGATCTCCTTCTGCAGTCTCAGGAATTCGTCCTGCAGCTGGCTCCGGACCACCGGGTCGACAGCGCTGAACGGTTCGTCCATCAACATGAAAGCCGGGTCCGCGGCGAGGGCGCGCGCGACCCCCACTCGCTGCTGCTGGCCACCCGAGAGCTGCCACGGGTACCGGTCCGCGAAGTTCGCCGCGAGACCGACGGTCTCGAGCAGCTCCATCGCCCGGGTTCGTGCCTCCTTCTTCGTCTTTCCCAGCAACCTCGGCATCGTCGCGACGTTGTCGACGATGGTGCGATGCGGGAACAGTCCGGCGTGCTGGATGACGTACCCGATCCGCCTTCGCAAAAGTGCCGGATCCATGTCCGCCGTGGATTCGCCGTCGAGGGAGATGGTTCCGGACGTCGGTTCGATCAGCCTGTTGATCATCCGAAGCGAGGTCGTCTTGCCGCATCCCGACGGGCCGACGAGTGCTGTGATCTTCCCGCTCGGGCACTCGAGGTCCAGTTCCTTCACTGCTGTCGTGCCATCCGGGTACGCCTTGGTGACTTTGTCGAATGTGATCATCCGCGTGCTACTTTCGTGTAATCCGAGGTGTAGACACACTCGGAAGTTCGGTGTCGTGGGACTGCTTTACCGACTTGCGTCTTTCTCCGGATTCGGCATCTGTTCGAGAAACTTCACCGCTGCTTTCAGGTCGTCGCTCAGAGGACGGTCGGTCGTCCGCGGGTCCAGGCACCCGCGCGCCCGGTCCAGGTATGCGCCGAGTTCGGTGGTCGTGTCGAGAACGTGGTTCTGCTGGCCGAGGGCGCGCACCGCGGAGATCAGTTCGCACGCGAGAACGATGCGAGACTGCGCGAGGATGTCGGTGAGCTGGGTGGCGGCCTGCGACGCGAAGCTCGCGTGGTCCTCGGTTCCGCGTGAGATCACGGTGTGTCCGAGGGACCCCGGCGCCGCGGCCATCCGGATCTCGGCGATGGCCGCGGACGTCGTGTACTCCAGCAGCATGGTGCCGCTGCTGCCCGCCGGACCGTCGGCCAGGAACGGCCGGAGACCGGTGACCACTGGATCCGAGAGATTGGCAAGCCTGCACTGCGACAACAACGCTGCGCTCGACAGCGCGAGTTTCGCCTCGTCCACGGCGAGGGCGATCGGCATTCCGTGGAAGTTTCCGTTGTGGAACACGGCGTCGTCCTCGACGGAGATGAGGGGGTTCTCGGAGGACGAGTTCATCTCGATCGCGAGCGTGCCCCGCAACCGCTGTAGCGCCTGCCAGGTCGCCCCGAGGATCTGCGGCAGGGCGCGGAACCCGTAGGAATCCTGCACGCGGGCAGCCTGTACGTGCTGGCCCGCGAGGAGCTCCCGGACCCGGCCGGCTACCTCTTCCTGACCGAGGTGCCTGCGGGCAGCCTGCACCCGTGCCGCGAACGGTTCGACGGAACTGCGCGTCGCCAGCAGCGACAGCACACCGACGATCAGCGAGTGCTCCAGCCAGTTCGAGACGCTGTCGGTGGCCGTCGCCGCGAGCGCGACCGTCATCGCGTTGGTCGAGATCAGGGGGAGTGCGTCACCCTGGTGTGCGGTCCACCGGGTGACGAACCGACCGTCCCGCAGCGCTGCCTCGCCCATCAACCCGAGCGCGATCTCGGAGAACGCGCTGAGGTCGCCGGTGCCGATCGCCCCGCGAGCGTGCACGGTGGGCTGTTCGTCCGCCGTGATGGCATCGATCAGCGCGGTCACGATGTCGGGGTGCAGACCGGATCCGCCGTTGAGAATCTGGTTGACGCGAATGATCATGGCGGCTCGGACGACGTGATCCGGCAGCGAGGGGCCCGAGCCCGTGGCGTGGCTGCGGAGAAGTCGAAGGTCCTGCTCGACGCCGTCGGAGACGGAGGTGTCCCGGTTGCCCCCGACGCCCGTCGTGCGTCCGTAGATGGGCTGCCGTTCGGCGATGCGCACGGCCGTCTCCCACGAACGACGTGCATGGTCGAGCGCTGCGGGGTCGGGCTCGACCACGACGGGCTCCCGGGCGAGCGCCGTGAGCTGATCGACGGTGAGCTGGGCACCGTCGAGCACCACCGGAAGGGGCGGGTGCGGTTCCTCGGTCGAGCTGGAATCTCTCCGGGTCATCAGAACTCCGTGATCGATGTGGTGTGCCTCACTCTTCGAGATGTATAGTCCTGTATATACCGCGACGTGTCAACCGTCAGTTTCCTGCCATGACCTCTGCCGCAAGACCACAGTGAGCGGCTGGCATTCCGGCTAGGTCAACCTCTCACTTCGATCAGTCCCTCCGTGATCTTCCGGAACGTAGGGTCTCGGGAGAGGTGCATATATGGCCATGCATCGATCCCGCTATGACTGATCGACCGAAGGAATGAGTCCAATGCCGCAGCAGGTACGAGGCGTCATCGCCCGCTCCAAGGGTGCCCCCGTCGAGATCGCGACCGTCAACATCCCGGACCCCGGTCCCGGAGAGGTGGTAGTCGACATCGCGGCATGCGGCGTGTGCCACACGGACCTCACCTACCGCGACGGCGGGATCAACGACGAGTTCCCATTCCTGCTGGGCCACGAGGCTTCCGGAATCGTCGAGAGTGTCGGCGAAGGCGTCACGTCCGTGGCGGTCGGCGACTTCGTGGTCCTGAACTGGCGCGCCGTCTGCGGACAGTGCCGCGCCTGTAAGCGCGGACGCCCGCAGTACTGCTTCGATACGCACAACGCTGCACAGAAGATGACGCTCGAGGACGGCACCGAACTGTCTCCCGCCCTGGGGATCGGCGCGTTCGCCGACAAGACGCTCGTCCACGCCGGACAGTGCACCAAGGTGGATGCCTCCGCCGACCCGGCAGTCGTCGGACTGCTCGGCTGCGGCGTGATGGCCGGCCTCGGTGCCGCCGTGAACACCGGCAACGTGGGGCGCGGCGACACCGTCGCCGTCATCGGCTGCGGTGGCGTCGGCGACGCCGCGATCATGGGTGCCCGCTTGGCCGGCGCCGTGAAGATCATCGCGATCGACCGGGACGACAAGAAGCTCGAATGGGCCAAGGACCTGGGCGCGACGCACACGATCAACGGCGCCGACGTCGATGCGGTCGAGGCCGTGCAGGAACTCACCGGCGGATTCGGCGCCGATGTCGTGATCGACGCGGTCGGACGGCCGGAGACGTGGAAGCAGGCGTTCTACGCCCGCGACCTCGCCGGCACCGTCGTGCTGGTCGGTGTTCCCACCCCCGACATGAAGCTCGAGATGCCGCTGATCGACTTCTTCTCCCGCGGCGGATCCCTGAAGTCGTCGTGGTACGGCGACTGCCTGCCCGAGCGCGACTTCCCGATGCTCGTCGACCTGTACCAGCAGGGCCGGCTGCCGCTGGAGAAGTTCGTCTCCGAGCGGATCAAGATCGACGAGGTCGAAGAGGCCTTCCACAAGATGCACGCCGGTGAGGTGCTGCGTTCGGTCGTCGTCCTGTGAGCGGCGAGTTCCGGATCGAACGGGTCGTCACCGAAGGCACTTTCGCCCTCGACGGTGGCGAGTGGAACGTCGACAACAACATCTGGCTGATCGGTGACGACACAGATGTCGTCATCGTCGACGCCGCCCACGCCGCACAGCCGATCATCGACGCGGTCGGCGACCGGCACGTGAACGCCGTGATCTGCACCCACGGCCACAACGACCACGTCACGGTCGCGCCCGAACTCGGCGCCCGGCTCCACGCACCGATCCTCCTGCACCCCGGGGACGACGTGCTGTGGAAGATGAGCCACCCCGAGGCCAAGTACTGGCATCTCGAGGACGAGCAGCGGATCGCCATCGCGGGCACCGAGATCCAGGTGATCCACTCACCGGGCCACTCGCCCGGATCGGTGTGCCTGTACCTGCCCGAGGCGGGGGCGCTGTTCTCCGGAGACACCCTGTTCTCCGGCGGTCCCGGCGCCACGGGCCGGTCGTACTCGGACTTCCCGACCATCATCGGGTCGATCCGCGACCGGCTGTTCGCTCTTCCCGAAGAAACGCTCGTCCACACCGGTCACGGTGACGGAACCACGATCGGCACCGAGGCCCCGCACCTCGCCGAATGGATTGCACGAGGAAACTGACTCCATGACCGACACCACCGACAGGTACACCTTCGACGAGGACGATGTCGTCGTCACGCACGAGAAATCCTATGCGGCAGGTGTTCCTGCGGTGTTGGTGTCGTTGCGTCGTGGGATCGAGCAGATGGGTCCGGTGCGCACGGCCCGGACGTTGATGAAGTTGAATCAGCGGGAGGGTTTCGACTGTCCGGGGTGTGCGTGGCCGGAGACTCCGGGGCACCGCAAGCATGCGGAGTTCTGTGAGAACGGGGCGAAGGCGGTGGCGGAGGAGGCCACGACGCGCACGGTGACGCCGGAGTTCTTCGCCGCACATTCGGTGTCGGATCTGCTGGGTCGTACCGAGTTCTGGTTGGGGCAGCAGGGCCGGTTGACGCATCCGATGGTGTTACTGCCGGGGTCGTCGCATTACGAGCCGATCGGGTGGGACGCGGCGTTCGCGATGATCGCCGGGGAGTTGCGGGCGTTGGGATCGCCGCACGAGGCGGTGTTCTACACCTCCGGCCGCACCAGCAACGAGGCCGCGTTCGTGTACCAGTTGATGATCCGGGCGTTCGGGACGAACAACCTGCCGGACTGCTCGAACATGTGCCACGAATCGTCGGGGTCGGCGTTGACCGAGACGATCGGGATCGGGAAGGGGTCGGTGTCGGTCCCGGACCTCGAGAACGCCGACCTGATCCTGATCGCCGGGCAGAACCCGGGCACCAACCACCCGCGGATGCTCTCGACCCTGGAGAAGGCGAAGGCCAACGGGGCGAAGGTGATCGCGATCAACCCGCTGCCCGAGGCCGGGCTGCTGCGGTTCAAGGACCCGCAGAAGGTGCACGGGGTGGTCGGCGACGGCGTGGCCATTGCGGACGAGTTCCTGCAGATCCGGATCGGCGGCGACCAGGCCCTGTTCCAAGGCCTGGGCCGGTTGCTGCTCGAGGCCGAGGACGCCGCGCCCGGCACGGTCCTGGACCGGGAGTTCATCGACCGGCACACCGCCGGGTTCGACGAGTGCGCGGCGCATCTGCGGCAGGTCGATCTGGACACGGTGGCGGCGGCGACCGGGCTGACCCTCGCGCAGATCCAGGCCACCGCGGACGCGTTGATCTCCTCGAAGAAGACCATCATCTGCTGGGCGATGGGGTTGACCCAGCAGACGCACGGCGTCGCGACCATCCAGGACGCGGTGAACCTGCTGCTGTTGCAGGGGATGATCGGCAAACCCGGGGCCGGGGTGTGCCCGGTGCGCGGGCACTCGAACGTGCAGGGCGACCGGACGATGGGGATCTGGGAGAAGATGCCCGAATCGTTCCTGGCCGCCCTCGACGCCGAATTCGGGATCCGGTCACCGCGGGAGCACGGCCTGGATGCGGTCGACTCGATCCGGGCGATGCGGGACGGGAAGGCGTCGGTGTTCATCGGGATGGGCGGCAACTTCGTCTCCGCGACCCCGGACACCGAGACCACCGAGGCCGCGCTGCGGGGCTGTGCGTTGACGGTGCAGGTGTCGACGAAACTGAACCGCTCGCACCTCGTCACCGGGCAGACCGCGCTGATCCTGCCCTCGCTCGGCCGCACCGACAAGGACATCCAGAACGGTCGCAAGCAGCAGGTCACGGTCGAGGACTCGATGTCGATGGTGCACCTCTCGCGCGGCAGCCTGAAGCCGGCCGGTGAGCTGTTGCGCAGTGAGGTCGCCATCGTCTGCGGGATCGCGCAGGCGATGTTCGGTCCGGATCATTCGGTGCCGTGGGCGGAATTCACCGGCGATTACGACCGGATCCGCGACAGTATTGCCCGGGTGATTCCGGGGTTCGCGGACTTCAATGCCAAGGTCCGCCGGCCGGACGGGTTCGGGTTGCCGCACCCGCCGCGGGACGAGCGCCGGTTCGTCACCGGCACGGGGAAGGCGAACTTCACGGTCAACGCACTGTCCTGGCTGCCCGTCCCGGACGGGAAGCTCATCCTGCAGACGATGCGGTCGCATGATCAGTACAACACCACCATCTACGGTCTCGACGACCGCTACCGCGGTGTGAAGGGCGGGCGGCGGGTGCTGTTCATCAGCGCGCAGGACCTCGAGTCGTTCGGATACGCCGCGGGGGATCGGGTGGATCTGGTCTCCGAGTGGACCACCCCCGACGGGACGGTGCAGGAGCGTCGCGCCGACGACTTCCGGCTGGTGCCCTACCCGACCCCGGTCGGGAACGTGGCCGCCTATTACCCGGAGACGAATCCGCTGATCCCGCTCGATCACGTGGCGGCCAAGTCGAACACCCCGGTGTCGAAGGCGATCACCATCCGCCTCGAACGGCGGCGCTGATGGGGCGTGTGACCACCCGGACCCCGATCACCCGGATCACCGACACCCGGCAGTCCACCCGCCCGGACACGGTGGTGGTGGAGGAGCCGCTCGAGATCCGGGTGAACGGGACACCGCTGGCGGTCACCATGCGCACCCCCGGCTCCGATGTCGAACTGGCGCAGGGGTTCCTGCTGACCGAGGGCATCATCGCCGACCGCGCGGACATCGCGTCGATCCGCTACTGCAACAGCGTCGACGACCACGGTGTCAACACCTACAACGTCCTCGACGTCGACCTCGCGCCGGGGGTGTTCCTGCCCGACACCGGGATCGAACGCAACTTCTACACCACCTCCTCGTGTGGGGTGTGCGGAAAGGCGTCCCTGGACGCGATCCGGCAACGGACGAAGCATTCCCCGGCCACCGACGCGGTGCGGGTGCCGGCCGCGACGATCGCGGAACTGCCCGACCGGTTGCGGGCCGCGCAACGGGTGTTCGAGACCACCGGTGGGTTGCACGCGGCCGGGTTGTTCACCCGGGCCGGGGAACTGCTCACCATCAAGGAGGACGTCGGACGGCACAACGCCGTCGACAAGCTGATCGGCTGGGCCACCGAACAGAACCGCGTCCCGCTACGGGGGAGCGTCCTGCTCGTCAGCGGCCGGGCCTCGTTCGAACTCGCACAGAAAGCGGTGATGGCCGGCATTCCCGTCCTCGCCGCCGTCTCCGCCCCGTCCTCACTCGCGATCGACCTCGCCCACGACACCGGCCTCACCCTCATCGGATTCCTCCGCGGCACCACCATGAACATCTACACCCACCCCGACCGCATCACCTGACGTGAGTGGCAAAGCGTGCGCCAGCACACTTTGCCACTCACGTGCGGGGGTCAGTGCCCGATCAGTACTTTCGCGAGGACGATGGCCGCCGCGACGGCGGCAGTGGTCAGGCCGACGATCAACACGCGAAATGTCAGGCGGTTACCCCGAATCCGCTCGGTCACGATCTGAATCGTCGCGATGCGGAAGACGATGACACCGCCGGCCAGGAGCTGAGCCCACGCGGTGGGCAGAACGTGCAGCCACCCCAGGGCGAGCAGCGCCGCCGGTCCGGTGCCGGACGAGACGATCGGTATCGCGTCACGCAGTTCGTCGAGAGCCTTCGACGACCGTTCCGTCCGCTCCTCGTCATCGTCGTCCACCGGGACACTGCTGTGGGCGACGGCGTCCGCGAATACGTGAGCAAGGAAGGTGGTGACCGTCGTGCCGAGGACCAACGCGACGGCCGCGCCGTTCTCGATGGTCCGGGGCGTTGCGGCGACGACCACGGTGAGGACGAGGATGTTTCCGTACACATAGGCCGACAGCCGGGCAGACGCTCTGGCCGCCGGCAGCGGACCGTGCTTCCGTTCGGTCACACGGTGACGCAGCGTCGCGACGCTCATGCGTGCCTGGCGGTCGAGTCGGCGCGGATGCCGGCCTCGAGGGCGATCGCGCCCGCCTCACCTCGGGACGCCACACCGAGTTTCTTCAGCACACCCGCGACGTGGAATTTGACCGTGCTCTCGCTGATGCCGAGGCTGTCGGCGATCGCCTTGTTCCGCTTGCCCGTCGCGAGGTGACCCAGGACCTCGAGTTCGCGGGGGTTGAGGTCGCCGAGTTGTTGTTCGTCCTGCCGCGCCACCGGTACGTCGAGGGGGATCGCGACGGCCACCCGGGACCCCCACCCGTCGACCGACTCGACGTCGATCCGGCCACCGAACGTGTGCACCCGGCCGGAGAGTTGCCGCACCAGTGCGTCGGTGTCGAGACCACCGTCGCCGTCGTCGCGGACTTCGACCAGGAGGTTCGCGCCGTCGCAGTCCCAGGCGATCCGGATTCGCTCGAGGGCGGCCTGCGCCGCGAATGCCAGGACGGCGCTGCGCACGACGGCCCGCGCCGCACTGGCCACCTCGCCGGGCAGCGCGCGACCGTCCACCGGCGGATCGACGTAGTCGACGCGCACGGGACGGTGCTGGAGCAACGGCCGCAGTTCGCCCTGCAGCCGGGCGAACGCCGTGGTGACCGCTTCCTCCGCGAGGTTGCGGTCGGACTCGCCCGCGGAACGCAGAGTCACCAGCGCCGAGGACGCCGTCTCGCTCGCCGTGATCCGCGACCTACGGTCGTCGAGGTCCTTGGACCGGAGCGTCGACAGGATCGATTCGAGCGTTGCCGCGTGCAGGTCCGTCAGCTCCACGATGGTTCTGGCCCGTTCGCTCGACGCCGCCCGCGACTCAGCCAGGTACGCCGGGCTCGCCTGCGCCACCTGATGCCGGATCGACACGGCGACGACGCCGAAGGCGCCCGCCACCAACGGGACCTCACGAATGCGCTGCCGCGGCTTCGGGAGTACGAGGAGGAGGGTGCCCGTCGCGTCCAGCAGAGCCCACACCTTCCGCTTCGAGCCGGCGAGCACGGTCTGGTCGTCGAATGGGGTGCCTTCCGTCATCCGGGTGCGCAACGCGTCCAGTTCGGCGATGGTGACGCGTTCGACCACCGATGGATCGCCGCTGACCTTGCGGGGACGTCCCGTGCATTCCCGGGTGAAGATCACCAGCGCGGTGTGCGGCCAGATGTCGGCGAGGAACTTGGAGAAGCGGACGGCGATGTCGGGCAGCGGACCGTCAATGACGTCCCGCATGGAACCGAGAACATCTGCCGGTGACACAGAAGTCGAGCTGGGAAGAACCACGTGTCGAGCCTATCCGCGCAGGCGGTGACAACCGGTCCTGGGCCGTCCGCTCACGGTGCCGGCTCCGCCCGCGCGGCGTCGACGACGTCGGACCGGACGAGCCCCAGTGATTCCAGTGCCCGCGCCGCGGTGCCGTGCGTGATGGTGGCGACGGCTGCGACGATGTCGGCTCCGACGATCGGTCTCCGTTCCGACTTCGCGAGAGCCACCGCATTACGGAATGCGGCCTGGGCCGGTTCGGTCAGCCGCAGCGGGCCGGTGCGGGGGCGGCTCAGTGCGCTGGTGGCGACGCCCGCGTCCGTCATGCCTGCCGCCGCGAGGGCTTCTCCGTGCACGCGAATGACCGCCTCGCGCAGTGCGTCCCGGTTCGATCCGAGACGCTCGAACACTCGGGGTGCCGTACCGTCCGGCAGCGCGAAGGATGCGAGAAGCAGGTGCTCGAGGCCCGGTTCCCGGTCGCCCAGCCGGTCGGCCTCGGCCTCCGTTTCGGAGAACAGCGTCTTCATCGTGCGCATGTCGCGCCATGCCCGGGTGAATTTCATCGTGCGCCCCTCGTCTTCTTGTCGGAGGATCGTCCCGGGCCGAGGCGTTTGTGCGCCGCCTGACCCGAGACGCCGAGAGCTTGACCGATGTCCGCCCAGGTCCAGCCGGCGGACAGTGCGTGTGCGACGGCGTCACGCTCGAGCTGATCGGCCTGACGCCGCAGCGCGACGACGGCAGCGAAAGCGGTCGCCGGGTTCGGATCGTCACTCACGGCATCAACTTAAGTTGATGAAGGTGATCCGTCAACCTTTGTTGATGAGTCGACCGGATTCAGAGCGCGGCGTTCTTGTCGAACTCGGTGCCGAGTTCCTTCGCGACGCGCTTGAGCAGCGGCACGATGTGGTCGGCTGACTCGAGGGTGACGCGGGCGGCAGGCCCGGAGACGGAGATGGCGGTGGGTGTCGGAGCGTTCGGCACCGGCACCGAGAAGCAACGGACGCCGATCTCCTGCTCACCCTCGTCGATCGCGTACCCACGGTTTCTGCTCAGTTCGAGATCGGCGATCAGCATGTCGGGGTCGGTCAGGGAATTCTCGGTGTACGTCGTCATGCCGGTCCGGCCGACCAGTGAGCGCACGGCGTCATTCGAAAGTTGCATGAGGATGGCTTTACCGACGCCGGTGCAGTGCGGGTAGACGCGGCGGCCGACCTCGGTGAACATGCGCATCGCGTGCTCGGACGGCACCTGCGCGACGTAGACGGCCATGGTGCCGTCGAGAACGGCCATGTTCGCGGTCTCGCCGGTGCCTCGCACCAGTTCGGACAGGTGCGGTCGCGACCAGGCGCCGATCAGCTGGGTGGCGCTCTCGCCGAGGCGAATGAGCTTGGGTCCGAGCGCGTACCGCCGGGTGGGTAGCTGCCGGACGTATCCGCGGTTCATCAGTGTGCGGATGAGCCGGTGGATGGTCGGGAGGGGGAGTCCGGCCAGGTCGGCGAGTTCGCTGACCCCGATGGACCCGCCGGCGCTCGCCATGATCTCGAGTATGTCGAATGCGCGCTCGACCGACTGCACGCCGCCGGCCGGACTCTGACCGTTCGTCATGTCTGTCTCCATCCTCTGACTGCTCGAGAGCCCCCACGTTCTTTCCGTCAGGCGGAAAGGGTGCTCCGTATGACGATAGCGCGGTCGCCGTAGATCGGGACGATTCCTTCGCTACATCTGTTGACAAAACCCGGTGTGACGGCGTTCACTATATCGAGATACGAAATACAACTTCCATAATATGGAAAACACCAAGCCCCAAGGGAGGGCCCCGTGTCTGAAACCGAAATCGCTGCGAAACCCACAAAGCAGCGTTGGTACAGATCGCTTTTCGTCCAGGTGCTGATCGGCATCGCCCTGGGTATTGCCACCGGAATCCTGTTTCCGGAGTTTTCCCATCACCTGGCGCCACTGGGCGAGGGCTTCATCAAGCTCATCAAGATGGTCGTGTCCCCGCTGATCTTCCTGGTGATCGTCACCGGCATCGCCAAGGTCGGCAGCATGAAAGCGCTCGGCAAGATCGGCGGCAAGGCGCTCCTCTGGTTCACCGCCGCGACGACCTGCGCGCTCGGCCTCGGCCTGCTGGTCGGCAATCTCGTCCACCCGGGTAGCGGACTCAACATCGACCCGGCGACGCTGGACACCACCGCACTGGACGAGAAGACCCAGGGCGGGCACCTGCCGGGTGGTGTCGAGTTCGTCATGCACATCATCCCGACCAGCGTGTTCGATGCGTTCGCGCAGAACAACCTGCTGCAGGTACTGCTGTTCGCGATCCTGTTCGGTGTCGCGCTGGCGTCCTTCAGTGAGTCGGCTCCGCCGATCCTGATGGACGTCATCGACCAGACGCTGCACGTCATCTTCCGCATCGTCGGCTACATCATGTACCTGGCACCTCTCGGGGCGTTCGGCGCGATGGCCTTCACCGTCGGCAACTACGGTGCCGGCTCCCTCAAATCCTTCGGAATACTCATCCTGGCGTGCTACGGAGCGGCACTGGTCTTCATCGTCGTGCTGTCGATCGTGGTCAAGCTGATCACCGGCGTGAATGCCTGGAAGTTCATCAAGTACTGCCGTGAGGAGTTCATGCTCGCCCTGGGCACCGGATCGTCCGAGGCCGTCATGCCCCGCATCATCAAGAAGTTGGACAACGCGGGATGCGACCGCGCCGTCGTCGGTCTGGTGATCCCTACCGGCTACTCGTTCAACCTCGACGGCGCCGCGATCTACCTGTCGCTGGCGATGATGTTCCTCGCGCAGGCCGTCGGCGTCGATCTCAGCTTCGGCGAGCAGCTCGCCATCATGGGCATCCTGATTCTCAGTTCCAAGGGAATGGCGGGTGTGCCGGGCTCGGCCTTCGTCGCCCTGTCCGCGACCGCTGCCGCGATCGGTGCATTCCCGGTCGCCGCCGTCGCGCTGCTACTCGGCGCCGACCGGCTCATGGACTCCATGCGCGTGTTCACGAACCTGCTCGGTAACTGTCTCGCCACGTTCGTGGTCGCGAACTGGGAGGGCATGCTCGACAAGGACAAGATGCGCGCGGTTCTCGACGGAAAGGTCACGCCCGACGACCCGGACGACGTCACCATCCACCCGCACCCGGGTCACGAACACCTCCCGAACACCCCGGCACACCCGGCGATCGAGAGGCCCGAACTGCTGACGGCGAACAAGGCTCCGGAAGGAACGGTGAACCACCATGCCTGACACCCAGCCCACCGTGGGGTTGCTCGGCACCTGGGGTTACCACGGACTCCTCGACGACGCCGAACAGGTCGACATCGACACCCCGTACGGGCCGACCTCGGACAGCATCGTCCTCGGGTCGTCAGGGGGCCGCCGGCTCGCGTACCTGACGCGCACCGGGCGCCACCGCAACATCCCGCCCCACCGCATCAATGCCCGCGCGAACATCTGGGCCCTGCACAGCCTGGGCGTGCGAACAATTCTCGCTCCCACCCCCTCCGGCTCGCTGCGACCGGCGATCGGCGTCGGCTCGATCGTCGTGCCCGACCAGCTGGTCGACCGCACGGGCCGCACCGACGACACCTTCCACGACGACGACGTCCACATCTCCTTCGCGGACCCCTTCTGCGCCCACGGGCGCCGAGCGGTGGTGTCGACGCTCCGCAGGAACGGCTGGGTGGTCAACGACGGCGGTGTGATGGTCGCGATCCGCGGTCCCCGCTTCTCGACCCGCGCCGAATCACGCTGGTACGCAGCGCAGGGATGGGACCTGATCAGCATGACCCCGTACCCCGAAGCTGCGCTGGCCCGTGAACTGGGCATGTCCTACACCTGCATCGCCCTGGTCACCGATCACGACGTCATCAGCGACACCCCGTGGCCCGTCACCCAGGACCTGGTGCGCGAAGGACTCGACGCCAACACCAAACGACTACGCGAAGCGCTGCTGCAGGTAGCGATCGAACTGGCAGGCACGCCCGAAGTGGCGACACCTGCCCACGGAAGAAGGAGCTGACAAGATGGCCGAATTATTCTGCAACGGTGGAGCGATGCGAGGCGGAAACCTCCATCACAACGTATCCGCGCACACGTTCCTCGGCACGGTCCGGACCGCACCGAACTACCGATTCTTCTCCGTACGTGACGAATTCCCGGCCCTTCTCCTGGTGGAGAGTGGCGGCGCCGCGATCGAGGGCGAACTCTACGACGTCCCGATCGGCGACATTCGCACCGACTTCCTCCCCGAGGAGCCCGAGGAACTGGAGCTCACCGTGATCGAACTGTCGGACGGCCGTTCGGTTCTGGCGGTAGGCCTGCGTCCGGGCCTCCTCGAGAGCAAGGCCGGTGAGCTCACCGAGATCACCGATCGCGGCGGCTGGCGTCGCTACCGAGGCCTGCCCGAGCCCGACAACACCACAGTCTCCTGAACATTCCGAAAGTGAAAGAACAGCCGATGGATACCTTTGCCTACACCCTGAACTGCTCGATCCTGCTCACCGACGTGCCGCTCCTGCAGCGTCCGCAGGCGGCCCGGGACGCCGGATTCGACGCCGTCGAATTCTGGTGGCCCTTCGACACCGCCGTACCGCGGGACAGCGACGTCGACGCGTTCGTGGCCGCGATCGAGAACGCCGGAGTGCAGCTCACCGGGTTGAACTTCGCGGCGGGGAACATGCCGGCGGGAGATCGCGGACTGCTGTCCGACCCGGCGCAGGTCTCGGCGTTCCGCGACAACATCGACATCACCGTCGGAATCGGAGAACGGCTGGGCACCAAGGCTTTCAATGCCCTGTATGGTAATCGTATCGACGGCACCGATCCGAAGATTCAGGGCGACACGGCCACCGAGAACCTCGCCCAGGCGGGTAAGGCGGCGGATCGTATCGGTGCGGTCGTGCTCGTCGAACCGGTCAGTGGCACGCCGGCGTACCCGCTGAAGACCGCGGCCGAGGCGATCGCGGTGATCGACCGGGTGAAGGCCGAACACGGTGTCGACTCGCTCCGGCTCCTCGCGGACCTCTACCACCTCGAGGTCAACGGCGACGACATCGGCGCCGCGATCGACACCTACGCAGACCGGATCGGGCACGTGCAGATCGCGGATGCTCCGGGTCGCGGCGAACCCGGCACCGGAACACTCGACATCGACGGCTACCTGAAGAGGCTCGCCGGACACGGTTACCGCGGATACGTCGGGCTCGAGTACAAGTCCACACGACCGGACACGTTCGACTGGTTGCCCCGCGAACAGCGCGCGTCCCGCGCCGCCCACTGACACACCACCACTTTCGACGGAATCGAGGAGACTCGTGAGCACTATCGCATTCATCGGACTCGGAATCATGGGCAGCCCCATGGCCGTTCATCTCGCCAAGGCCGGCCACCAGGTGGTCGGATACAACCGCTCTCCCGAGCGCACCGCGGCACTCGTGGAAGCCGGCGGCACCGCTGCGGACTCCATCGCCAAGGCCGTTGCCGGCGCCGACATCGTGGCCGTGATGGTCCCCGACTCGCCCGACGTGCAGGCCGTACTCGCCGGTGCGGACGGAGTCTTCGAGCACGCCCCGGCAGGCGCTCTGATCATCGACTTCTCCAGCATCCGGCCCGACGTCACCACCGCACTCGCTGCGCAGGCCGCCGAGCGTGGATACCGGCTGATCGACGCACCGGTATCGGGTGGCGAGGCCGGTGCGGTCAACGCCGCACTGTCGATCATGGTCGGCGGCGCCCCGGAAGACTTCGAGTCGGCCAGGCCGATCCTCGACGTCGTCGGGAAGACCGTGGTCCACGTGGGCCCCAACGGCTCCGGACAGACTGTGAAGGCAGCGAACCAGCTGATCGTCGCCGGCAACATCCAGCTCCTCGCCGAGGCGATCATCTTCCTCGAGGCCTACGGTGTCGACACCGCGGCCGCGGTGGAGGTACTCGGGGGCGGGCTCGCCGGATCGGCCGTCCTGAACCAGAAGGCGCAGAAGATGCTGGACCGGTCGTTCGAACCCGGATTCCGCATCGACCTGCACCACAAGGACCTCGGCATCGTGACCAGCGCTGCCCGTGAGGCAGGCGTCGTGACACCCCTCGGCGCCGTCGTCGCCCAGCTGATGGCCTCCGCCCGTGCGAACGGTGATGGTGGCCTGGATCATTCGGGCCTGCTGCGTGGAGTGGAGCGGCTGTCCGGCCGCCCCTCCCAGTGACCCGCTTCAACTCGTAATCCTCGATGGAGAACTGATATGCCTCGTATGCGCGCCGCTGATGCAGCGGTCAAGATTCTGGAACTCGAAGGTGCCACCCAGGCCTTCGGCCTCCCCGGTGCGGCGATCAACCCGTTCTACGCAGCAATGCGTGACCACGGTGGGATCAAGCACGTCCTCGCCCGCCACGTCGAGGGCGCATCCCACATGGCCGAGGGATTCACCCGCGCCAAGGCCGGAAACATCGGTGTCTGCATCGGGACGTCCGGGCCGGCCGGGACCGACATGATCACCGGTCTGTACTCGGCGATGGCGGACTCGATCCCGATCCTCGCGATCACCGGGCAGGCCCCCGTCGCGCGTCTGCACAAGGAAGACTTCCAGGCCGTCGACATCGCTGCGATCGCGGGTCCGGTCACGAAGATGGCGATGACGGTGCTCGAGCCGGCCCAGGTTCCGGGAGCGTTCGCGCAGGCATTTCACCTGATGCGGTCCGGTCGGCCGGGACCGGTGCTCCTCGACCTGCCGATCGACGTGCAACTGGCCGAGATCGACTTCGACCCGGACACCTACCAGCCGCTGCCCGTGTACAAGCCGGCCGCGTCCCGCGCGCAGGCGGAGAAGGCGCTCGACATGCTGGGTGCCGCCGAACGCCCGCTGATCGTCGCAGGCGGCGGCATCATCAACGCCGACGCCGCGGACCTGCTCGTGGAACTGGCCGAACTGCTGGACGTTCCGGTGGTGCCGACGCTGATGGGCTGGGGCACCATCCCGGACGACCACCGCCTCGCCGCGGGAATGGTCGGTCTGCAAACCGCTCACCGGTACGGCAACGCGACCATGCTGGCGTCGGACTTCGTCCTGGGCATCGGTAACCGCTGGGCCAACCGGCACACGGGTGGCCTCGACACTTACCGGAAGGGGCGCAAGTTCGTTCACGTCGACATCGAGCCCACCCAGATCGGTCGCGTGTTCGCACCGGACTACGGGATCGTCTCCGACGCCAAGGCGGCGCTCGAGCTGTTCGTCGCCATCGCGAAGGAGCGGAAGGCAGCCGGAACCCTGGCGGACCGCAGCACCTGGGTCGAGGACTGCGCCACCCGGAAGCGGACCATGCAGCGCAAGACCCACTTCGACGACGTGCCCGTCAAACCGCAGCGGGTGTACGAGGAGATGAACAAGGTCTTCGGGCGCAACACCCGGTACGTCAGCACGATCGGGCTCTCGCAGATCGCCGGCGGCCAGTTCCTGCACGTCTACAAGGCCCGCAACTGGATCAACTGCGGCCAGGCCGGACCGCTGGGCTGGACTATCCCCGCCGCTCTCGGAGTGGTCGCCGCGGAGCCGGAGACGCCCGTCGTGGCGCTGTCCGGTGACTACGACTTCCAGTTCATGATCGAGGAACTGGCGGTGGGCGCCCAGTTCAACCTGCCGTACATCCACGTCGTGGTGAACAACTCCTACCTGGGGCTGATCCGTCAGGCTCAGCGCGCATTCGACATGGACTTCTGCGTGCAGCTGGGCTTCGACAACATCAACACCCAGGAAGCCACCGAACACGATGTGCTGCCCGCAGTCCCGAAGGGGTACGGCGTCGATCACGTCAAGGTCGCCGAGGGTCTGGGCTGCAAGGCGCTGCGGGTCACCGAGCCCGGCGAGATCGCCGGCGCCCTCGAGAAGGCCCGTGAGCTCGCCGGTGAGCACAAGGTGCCGGTGGTGGTCGAGGTCTTCCTCGAGCGGGTCACCAACATCGCGATGGGAACCGAACTCGACAACGTCGCCGAGTTCGAGGATCTGGCGGAGAGCTGGGAGCACGCTCCCACAGCCCTCATGCTGCTGGACTAGGGGACACCGTGACACGTGTACTGGTCGCACCCGACAAGTTCAAGGGATCCCTCACCGCCGCGGAAGTCGCGGACGCCCTGGCCGACGGACTCCTGGCCGGTGATCGGTCCTGGGTGATCGATCGTGTTCCGGTCGCGGACGGCGGCGACGGCACCGTCGCGGCGGCCATCGCGGCAGGGTGGTCGCCGGTCGCGGTGACCACCACGGGGCCGACGGGTCTGCCCGTCACCTCGTCCTACGCGGTGCGCGGCTCGACCGCAGTGGTCGAACTGGCATCGGCCGTGGGTTTGGTACTGCTCCCGGACGGTGTGGCAGATCCCCTGGGTGCCAGTACATTCGGACTCGGCACCGTCGTCAGGCACGCGCTGGAGGGGGGAGCCCGCGAGATCATCGTCGGTCTCGGGGGCAGCGCGTCAACCGACGGCGGTGCCGGCTTGTTACAGGCCCTCGGCGTGCGTGTCCTCGACTCGGGCGGCAACGAGGTCGCCAAGGGAGGAGCGGCCCTGCGCGGGGCCGCCCGGGTCGACCTGACCGGCCTCCACCCGGCGGCGCGTGCGGCGCACTTCCGGCTCGCCTGCGACGTCGACAATCCGCTCCTCGGCCCGACCGGGGCCACCGCCGTGTACGCAAGCCAGAAGGGCGCGGCCGCAGAAGAACTGGTCGTGCTCGAGGACGCCATGACCCGGTGGGCGCAGGTCGTGCGCGCCGCCACCGGCCGCGACGACAGCCGGGTCGCGGGAGCGGGCGCTGCGGGAGGGGCGGCGTTCGGCGCGATCTCCGTGCTGGGGGCCGACACCCGGCCCGGCATCGACACGGTCCTCGGGCTCGTCGATTTCCCCGGGAGGCTCGCGGGGGCGGACCTCGTCATCACCGGCGAGGGCTCACTCGACGAGCAGAGCCTGCACGGCAAGGCACCGATCGGCGTCGCGACCGAGGCACGCAGGGCCGGAATCCCCGTCCTCGCCGTGTGCGGACGAAACCTGCTCAGCGACATCCAATTGCACAGCGCCGGCATTTCCGAGGCATACGCGCTCGCGGACCTGGAACCGGACCTTCATCGATCGATCAGAGATGCGGCGGAACTACTGCGCCGGATCGGCTGCACGATCGCGGCATCGACTGCCGAACTCGCACCACTCAGCACACGAGGAGAATCATGACGTCCACCGACTTCACCGCACTACCCGACCTCGCCTCACGCGCCCTCGGCGGAAGCGTATCCGCGGCCAACGACGAACTGTTCGCCCAGCGGGAGAACCTCATCAAGGCGGAGGCCCCGTTCTTCGACCCGTCCGATTTCGGGCACAAGGGCAAGGTTTACGACGGGTGGGAGACCCGCCGCCGCCGCGACGACGGCCACGACTACGCGATCGTCCGGCTCGGGGCCGCGGGCATCATTCACGGGATCGTCGTGGACACAGCGCATTTCAAGGGCAACTACCCGCCCTTCATCTCCATCGAGGCGGCGTCGATCGAGGGCTACCCGTCGATCGAGGAGGTCATGAAGGCGGATTGGCAGACCATCGTCGAGAAGTCCCCGGCCGAGGGGCACGCCGCGAACGCCTACGCGGTCGCCGACCCGCACCGGTGGACACACGTGCGGCTGTCGATCTATCCCGACGGTGGCGTTGCGCGGTTGCGTGTGCACGGTGAGGTCGTGCCCGACCCGCGGTTCCTCGACGGGACGGTGGACCTACTGGCCGCGGAGAACGGCGGGCGCCTCGTCGGCTGCTCCGACGCGTTCTACGCGTCGCCTGCGAACATCATCCTTCCCGGGCGGGCACGGAACATGGGGGAGGGCTGGGAGAACTCCCGGCGTCGTGGCGGCGGCAACGACTTCGCGGTGTTCTCGCTGGCCGCGGCCGGCCGGCCCCGGCACGTCGAGATCGACACCAGCTACTACGTGGGGAATGCGCCCGGCTGGGTGCGGCTGAGCACCGCCGACGCGCGGACCGCCGACATCGCGGACGACGGAGCGTGGACCGAACTGCTGCCCCGCACGGCCGTGCAACCCGACACGAGGCACCGGTTCGTTCTGGACGCCACCGACGCCGCCACGCACCTGCGACTCGACGTCTATCCCGACGGCGGCCTGTCCCGGCTGCGGCTGTTCGGCGATCTCGACGCGACAGCGCTCTCGGAGACGCGGCGCACCTGGTGGGAAGCCCTTCCCCAGAGCCATCAGGCGCTCGTCGCCGACCAGGCACCGCGCTAGTCCAGCCCCGGCGCGCTCTCCACCCCTACCTGACGAACCCGAGGAAACACGCATGCCCAATCCCAGTCCCGGTTACTCCATCACCGTTCGCGTCACGGCCCCGGTCGGCGCAGGCACCACCTCGACTCTCGCGGGGGCGGTGGCCTCCGTGAAGGGAGCCATGACCGCGTTGGACGTGGTGGAGAGCCACCCCGACCACATGGTCATCGACGTGACCTGCGACGCGTCCGACGTCGAGCACGCCGAGCAGATCGCGTCCGCGATCGCCGACGTGCCCGGCGTCGTGGTGGGCAAGGTCAGTGACCGCACGTTCCTGCTCCATCTCGGCGGGAAACTCGAAGTGGTGCCGAAGGTTCCGCTCAAGCACCGCGACGACCTGTCCCGCGCGTACACGCCCGGTGTCGCCCGGGTGTGCACCGCGATCGCCGAGAATCCCGAGGACGTACGGCGGCTGACGATCAAACGCAACACCGTCGCGGTCGTCACCGACGGCTCGGCCGTGCTGGGGCTGGGCAACATCGGCGCCGCCGCGTCGATTCCCGTGATGGAGGGCAAGGCGGCGCTGTTCAAGCAGTTCGCGGACGTCGACGCGTGGCCGGTCTGCCTGGACACCCAGGACACGGACGCGATCGTCGAGATCGTACGAGCCCTCGCACCGGTGTACGGCGGAATCAACCTCGAGGACATCTCCGCCCCGCGCTGCTTCGAGATCGAGGCACGGCTCCGCGACATGCTGGACATCCCGGTGTTCCACGACGATCAGCACGGCACAGCCATCGTGGTTCTCGCCGCACTGACCAACGCCCTGCGGGTGGTCGCGAAGAGCCTGGACACGGTGAAGATCGTGGTCTCGGGTGTCGGCGCCGCCGGACATGCCATCATCCGCCTGCTGGTGGCGCAGGGGGCGACGAACATCGTGGCGTGCGGGCGGAACGGAATCCTCTCGCCCGACGACACGTCCGACTCGTTCCGTTCGTGGATCGCGGACAACACCAACCCGGAAGCGCGGTCCGGATCGCTGCGAGACGCACTGGCCGGCGCGGACGTGTTCATCGGTGTCTCGGCACCGGACATTCTGACCGGCGACGACATCGCGACGATGGGCCCCGACTCGATCGTGTTCGCCCTCGCGAATCCGGTCCCCGAGGTCGATCCCGTCGCCGCCGGACAGCACGCTGCCGTCGTCGCGACCGGTCGGTCCGACTTCCCGAACCAGATCAACAACGTGCTCGCGTTCCCGGGCGTGTTCCGGGGCCTGCTCGACGCGCACGCCGTCGAGATCACCGACGACATGCTCATCGCCGCCGCCCGCGCGATCTCCGATTCGGTGTCTCCGTCGGAACTCAATCCCACGTACATCGTGCCGAGTGTGTTCGATGCCGCGGTCGCCCCGGCCGTGGCGGCAGCGGTGCGCAGCGTCGCCGACGCAGGTGGTGAACACGATGGCTGACCGGCTCGACCTGCTGTTCCGTGCCCCGCGGGTGATCACCGCGGCGGGCGAGGTCGCCCGCTGTGTGGGTGTGCGGGACGGCCGGATCGTCGTCATCGAACCGTTCGGTGCCCAGCTCGACGCCGAGGTCGTGGTGGAGCTGGGTGACGACGAGGTGCTGCTTCCCGGTCTCGTCGACACCCACGTGCACGTCAACGAGCCGGGCCGCACCGAGTGGGAGGGGTTCGCGAGCGCGACCCGGGCCGCTGCCGCCGGCGGGGTGACGACGATCGTCGACATGCCGCTCAACAGCATTCCGCCGACCGTCGACGCCGAGGCTCTGGACGTCAAACGCCGGGTCGCATCCGATCAGGCGTACGTCGACGTCGGATTCTGGGGCGGCGCCGTGCCCGGCAACGTCCCGGACCTACGGGCCCTGCACGACGCGGGCGTGTTCGGGTTCAAATGCTTCCTGCTGCACTCCGGCGTCGACGAGTTTCCGCCGCTGGATCCGGCCGAGCTCGAACTGGCGCTCAAGGAGATCGCGGGGTTCGGCGCGATGATGATCGTCCACGCGGAAGACGCGCACGCGATCGACCGCGCGACGTCACCCGGAGGGGAGAACTATTCGGACTTCCTCGACTCGCGGCCCCGGGGCGCCGAGAATCTCGCCATCGCCGAGGTCATCGAGCTGGCCCGGTGGACCGGGTGCCGGGTCCACATCCTGCACCTGTCGAGCTCCGACGCGCTGCCGATGATCGCGTCGGCACGCAAGGACGGCGTGAAGCTCACGGTGGAGACGTGCCCGCACTATCTGTCGTTCGTCTCGGAAGAAATTCCTTCGGGAGCAACGCAATTCAAGTGCTGCCCGCCGATCCGCGAAGCCGGGAACCGTGAACTGCTGTGGCAGGGCCTGGCCGACGGCGTGATCGATTGCGTCGTCACCGATCACTCCCCGTGCACGGTCGACCTCAAGAGATTCGACATCGGCGACTTCGGTGTCGCGTGGGGCGGCATCGCGTCGCTCCAGGTATCGCTGTCCGCGGTGTGGTCGGAGGCCAAGCGTCGCGGGCACAGTCTGAACGATGTGGTCCGGTGGATGGCGGAGAACCCGGCTGAGCAGGTCGGGCTGAACACGAAAGGGCACATCGCGCTGGGGTACGCGGCGGATTTCGCCGTGTTCGCGCCCGAGGAGGCGTTCGTCGTCGACGTGGCCGCCCTGCAGCACAAGAATCCCGTCTCCGCCTACGACCGGCGTGCCCTCGCCGGCGTTGTGCGCAGTACCTGGCTGGCCGGCAAGCGGATCGACCTCGACGAGGCGCCCCGCGGCCGGCTGCTCAGCCGCGGACTGGCCTGACGCTGCCGCCCTTGCCCGCTGTCGCGCTGGATCCGAAAGATCCAGTGTTACAGCGGGTTTGTCGTGTTTCGGGCGGCGCCACACCAAGATATATCCTGCGGAAATCATTGACCGGCCACTGTTGCCTGGCTCACACTTGGAGGGACCAATGGAACAAGCTTTCCGTGATACGGAAGTTCGTTCGCCGCCACGCAAGGACAGGCACATGCTCATAGACGACACAGTCTCGCGGCACACCACCACCGTCGACCACGATGCCGCCGTCCACGGCCGCGCTCCGCAGGAAACGACGCCGACAGCGACCGAGACGAGTACCAAACTCTACAACCTGGACCTGGCACCCACGAAGGCCTCGGGTCGCCGCTGGGGTAGCTACAGCATCTTCACGCTGTGGACCAACGACGTCCATAATATCGCCAACTACTCGTTCGCCATCGGCCTGTTCGCGCTCGGGCTCGGCGGCGGCCACATGATCCTGTCGCTCATGATCGGTGCCGTCATCGTGTGTGTCGCGATGACCTACGCAGGGTTCATGGGGCAGAAGACGGGCGTGCCCTTCCCCGTGATGAGCCGGATCAGTTTCGGAATCCGCGGCGCCCAGATTCCCGCCATCGTCCGTGCGGTCATCGCGATCGTCTGGTTCGGAATCCAGACCTATCTCGCCTCGATCGTTTTCCGGATCTTCCTCGTCGCCGTGGCGCCGTCGCTCGACCGCTTCGACCAGAATTCGATCCTCGGACTCTCCAGCCTCGGCTGGATCTGCTTTATCGGGATCTGGGCGGTCCAGATCGTCGTCCTCGTCTACGGGATGGAGGCCGTGCGCCGATTCGAGAGTCTGGCCGGCCCGCTGATCCTGGTCACGGTCGGCTCGCTCGCCCTGTGGATGCTGTTCCGCACCGACTTCTCCATCGCCTGGACATCCGATCAGCCCGCTTCGGGTGGGGAGATGTGGCGGCAGGTCTTCGCCGGGGCAGCCCTGTGGATGTCGATCTACGGCACCCTGATCCTCAACTTCTGCGACTTCTCGCGGCGCTCCCCGTCGAAGACCGCCGTCGTGCGCGGCAACTTCTGGGGACTGTTCGTCAACGTCCTCGCGTTCGCCGTCGTCGCGTTCATCCTGTGCGGCGCCCAGTTCCAGATCGACGGGACGATCATCGACAGCCCCACCGACATCGTCGCGGCGATCCCGAACACCCTGTTCCTGTCGCTGGCCTGCCTCGCCCTCGTGATCGTGACGATGGCCGTCAACGTCATGGCGAACTTCGTCGCACCGTCGTACGTGCTGTCGAATCTCGCTCCCGGGAAGATCAGCTTCCGCAAGGCCGGCATCATCAGCGCCTGCATCGGCGTGGTCCTGCTGCCCTGGAATCTCTACGACAGCCCGGTGGTGATCAACTACTTCCTCGGTGGCCTCGGCGCCGTCCTCGGCCCGCTGTTCGGCATCATCTTCGTCGACTACTGGTTCATCCGCCGCACGAAGGTCGACGTGCCCGCCCTCTACTCGGACAGCCCGACCGGAACCTACTACTACCGCAAGGGATTCAATCTGCGGGCGATCTATGCCCTCGTTCCCGCCGCGCTCGTCAGCACCCTGTTCGCGATCGTCCCGGCCTTCCATCTCGTCGCCCCCTTCTCGTGGTTCATCGGAGCGGGCCTGGCGGCGGCAATCTACGCGGTCGTCGGCGACCGCACCCGGCAGTACGTGGACGTCTCCGGCGAGTCGATCGCCGTGGACAGCGGCCACGGCGACCACTGACAGGAGCTTTCGATGCGTATTCTCGTCGTCAACGTCAACACCACCACGTCCATCACGGACGCCATCGCCAAGCAGGCCGAGGCCGCGGCAGCACCCGGCACCGAGATCGTCGGGCTCACACCGGACATCGGTGCGGAATCCGTCGAGGGGAACTTCGAGAGCTACCTCGCCGCGATCGCGGTGATGGACCGGGTGCGTTCGTACCCGGAACCGTACGACGCGGTGATCCAGGCCGGGTACGGCGAACACGGCCGGGAAGGTCTCCAGGAGCTGCTCGACGTACCCGTCGTCGACATCACCGAGGCGTCCGCCAGCATCGCAATGATGCTGGGGCACAAGTACTCCGTCGTCACCACCCTTGACCGCACCGTGCCGCTCATCGAAGACCGCCTCCGGCTCGCGGGCCTCGACGCCAAGTGCGCGAGTGTGCGCGCGAGCGGTCTGCCCGTCCTCGCACTGGAATCCGACCCCGAGCGCACGATCGAGGCGATCGTCGACGAGGCCGAAGCTGCTGTGCGCGAAGACAAGGCCGAGGTGATCTGCCTCGGCTGCGGTGGAATGGCCGGCCTCGACGACAAAATCCGTGAGCGCACCGGTGTTCCCGTGGTCGACGGGGTCAGTGCGGCTGTCAAATTAGCGGAATCTCTTGTAGGGTTGGGGCTCTCGACCTCGAAGGTGCGCACGTACGCGCCCCCACGTCCCAAGAAGATCACGGGATGGCCGCTCGCGAAACCGCGTTAGTCACCTGTGCAGTGAGTTGTACAGCTTCGTCCTCACCCCGGACAGTCACCACGGCGCCCTATCCCGCGCCCGCAACGATGGAGTATCCCTTTGCTCGAACAGACCACGACCTCCGCGGACCTCGCCCGCGCCGGTTCGGTTCGCGTCATCCGTGAGGGTGTTGCGTCTTATCTGCCGGATATCGACCCGGACGAGACCACGGAGTGGTTGGAATCGTTCGATGGACTGTTGGACCGGTCCGGACCGACCCGTGCCCGGTATCTGATGTTGCGGATGCTCGAGCGGGCCGGGGAGAAGCACGTCGCTTTGCCGGCGTTGACGTCGACCGATTATGTGAACACCATCCCGACGGAGAACGAGCCGTGGTTCCCCGGCGACGAGGAGACCGAGCGCCGGTACCGGGCGTTCATCCGGTGGAACGCGGCGGT
>NZ_JBHWUE010000020.1:0-121824 GCF_042738615.1 Rhodococcus sp. NPDC059968 | reverse complement strand
CGGGCGAGCTTGTCGTAGACGAGCAGTTCGCCGCGGCGAGGGGTGACGGTGAACCGCTTGTATCCGAACTGTTCGTCGAGGACGTCCGCGCCGAGGCCGGCGGCGTTGACGACCCACTTCGCCTGCACCAGGCCACCGCCGGTGTGCAGGGTGGTCACCTCGTCGCCGACCTCGATGGCGCCGACGGCGTGACTGGTGAGCAGGGCGGTACCGCGGTTGACCGCGTCGGTGGCCAGCGCGAGGTTGGTGGTCCAGGTGCAGATGATGGATTCGTCGGGGACGGTCAGGGCGCCGAGTGCCCCTTCCCCGAGGTGGGGAAGCTGCGCGTAGACGGCGTCGGCGTCGATGATCCGGCACTTGGTGTAGCCGTTGGCTTCTGCCTTCTTCTTGAGCGAGGGCAACGCGTCGAGCTGTTCCTGATCCCACGCCACCAGCAGGGCGCCGGTGTGCTCGACCGGGATGCCGGTCTGACCGGAGTACTCGGAGAGCAGTTCGTAGCCGCGGCTGACCATCTTCGATTCGAGGGTGCCGGGCTTGGCGTCGAATCCGGTGTGCAAGATGGCGGTGTTGGCCTTGCTGGTGCCGTCACCGACATCTGCGCGGGCGTCGAGCAAGGCGACCGAGAGCTCGTAGCCGGCGAGTTCGCGTGCGATCGCCGATCCGACGATGCCCGCCCCGATGACGACTACGTCGTGGACTGGCGGGGTGTTCACAATGACTCCTGAGTGTTGTAGGTGGTGGCGGCGAGCTCGCGCCATGCCGTGCGGAATTCGGCGGCCCGGTCTGGGCCCCATTGCGGTTCGTAGGTGGAGGCGGGATCCCAGGCCGGGACGACGTCACGCACGCCGCGGCTGGGGTTCAGGGACAGCTCGGCCAGGGCGGCGGCGCCGAGCGCGGTTGCGTGCGCGGAGGGATAGACGTCGACGGGAATTTGCAGGATGTTCGCGGTGGCCTGCATCAGGACCTTCGACTGGGTCAGGCCGCCGTCGACCCGCAGCCGCACCAGTTCAGTGCCGATGTCGGATTCGATCGCCGACATCAGTTCGCCGACCTGGGCGGCGATCCCCTGCAGAACGGCGAGGACCACGTGCCCGCGGCCGGTCGAGAGCGTCATCCCCGCCAGCGACGCGGTGGCATCCGAACGCCACCACGGCGCGGCCAAACCGGCCAGTGCGGGCACGCACAGCACCCCGTTGCTGTCGGCGGCGGCGACCGAGTCCAGGTCGTGGGCGCTGTTGATGATCCCCAGCGAGCACAGCCACCGGATGGCGGAGGCCGCGGTGTAGACCTGCCCGTCGATGCAGTAGGAGGTCGTGCCCCCGGTGCGCCAGGCCACCGACGAGGTCAGTCCGGAACCGGACCGTACCGCGCTGGTGCCGGTGTTTGCGAGCAGGAATGCGCCGGTACCGAACGTGCACTTGGCCATTCCCGCATCGAGGCATCCCTCGGCGAGCAGGGCGGCCTGCTGATCGACGACCAGGCCACCGACCGGGATGTCCCCACCGAACGCCGACGTCGTGCCGACCAGGGCGTCGTTGGCGACGATCTGCGGGAGGCGTTCGCCTTCGAGGCCGAATAGTGCCAGCAGCTCACCACTCCAGTCGACTCCGTCGAGGTCGACGGCGAGCGAGCGGCTCGCGGTCGAGGCGTCGGTGACGAAGGCGCCGGTGAGCTGATGGATCAGCCAGCTGTCGGAGGTGGTGACCACCCCTGCGGTCTCGACGTTGCGGCGCAGCCAGGCCATCTTCGGGGCGGAGAAGTACGAGTCGAGCACCAGCCCGGTGCGGGCGGCGATCTCGTCCTTGTGGGGGTCGAGGTCCCGGCACAGTCCCTCGGCGCGCCGATCCTGCCAGACGATGGCCTGCGTCAGTGGCTTGCCGGTTTGCGGGTCCCAGGCAAGGACGGTCTCGCCCTGGTTGGCCAGGGAGACGGCGTGGACGGGGCGGCCGGCGTCCGCGATGGCGGTGCGCCCGGCGTGGAGGACCGATTCGAGCAGTTCGCCCGGATCCTGCTCGACGCCACCACCGCTCAGGTAGTGCGGGTGGATCGGGACCTCGGCGACCCCGACCACTCCGTCCTCGGGGTCGAGGACGACCGCTTTGGTGCCCGAGGTGCCCTGGTCGATGGCGAGGACGGTCATTTCGCCGACTCCAATCCATTTTCTTCGGTTACGGTGGCGTCGAGTTCGGCGTCGATCGACCGCATTTCGGGCATACGCAGGCCGTGGGTCCCGCGAGTGATCAGGAGGAATCCGAGGTAGAGGCCCCCGAGGACGACCATCACCAGCACGTACAGCCACGGGTCGCGGAACGAGGCGTCGCGGAAGAGGGACAGTTCGAATACCAACCATACGACCGAGACCACGAGGACGGGAATTTCCCAGCGCCCCAACTGGAATCCGTTGGTTGGGGGCAGCGAGCGCCGCTTGACGATGTACAGCGCGACGGTGACGGCGTAGATGATCGACGGCAACAACGTTGCGGCGGCGAACAGATTGAACAGGGCGTCGGTGCGGGTGGAGAAGATCCCGAGGATCAGTGCGGCGACGACGGTGACCAGGACGGTCGCATTGAGCGGGGTCTTGAACCGGGGCGAGACCTTGTGCAGGTACTGCCAGGCGGGAAAGCGCTCATCGCGCGACATCGCCCACACCAACCGCACACCGGTCATCAAGATGACCAGCCCGCAGGCGAAGATGGCGACCGCGACCAGCACCAGCAACGCGGTCCCGACGTAGGAGCCCAGCACCGAGCGGATGACGTCGGCGACCGGTGTCCCGGACTGCGCGAGCGCGACCGGGTCGTCGGTCAATGCGGTGACCGCGAGCAGGAACAGAAAGCCCAACCCGCCGGAGGCGAGCACGGCCTGCCACATCGCCCGCGGAACCACGACCTCCGGCCGTTTGGTCTCCTCGGCGAGGTTGGCCGCAGACTCGAAGCCGACGATGGTGAACGCACCGAGCAGAAATCCCATCATCCACGGCCCGGCCGAGGTGGCGGTACCGAAGCTCCAGTACCCCTCGGCGGGGATGTCCCCACGTTCGAATAGATTGCCGACGTTGAGTTTGTGCGCGACGACTCCCACGATCAGCAGCAACGCGACCAGTGCCACCATCCCGATCAGTTCCGCGGTGACCGCGAAATTGTTGACCCGCTCGGTCCATTTGGTGGACAAACCCACCAACAGGCCCTGCAGGATCAGCACGATGCCGGTGATGACGAAACTGGTGGTGGGGGTGCCGTGGAACTCGAACAACGCGGGCAGCACCGTAGCGGCGACGGTGTAGTCGACGGCAACGACGACGATGGCCAGGAAGGTGAACGAGATCCACCCGGTGATCCATCCGAGCACCGGATTGGCCAACCGCGACACCCACTGATAGGCGTAACCGGTCACGGGGATGCGGGCGGCGAGGGACCCGAGGATCAACGCGACCGCCAGCTGTCCGACGACGACGATCGGCCACGTCCAGATCCCGAGCGGACCGGAGGTGGTGAGCACGCTGCCGTAAGTGGTGAAGATTCCGGTAGCGATGGAGACGAACGCGAAGGCGACAGCGAATGAGGCGAAACGGCCGGTAGAGCGCTCGAGGGACTCGGTGTAGCCGAACTCGCCGACACCAGCGGAATCGGGGGGTGTGGAATGATGACTCATGGATCGTCCTTCTGACTGGAGTTGGGTGTTCGATCCCGCGGGCGACGCTGCAACGTCGCCCGCCTTCATTTCGGGCGGTGGCTTCCGCCGCACTCACGCCGTCAAGATCACCCCGCCGGCGTCCTCGAATGCCTGGGCAATGTCCTGTGAGACAGGGAAATCGGTGATCAGGCCATCCAGGGTGTCCAGAGTGCACACCCGGTGCGGAGCCACCCGGCCGATCTTGGAGGAATCGGCGAGCACGTAGCTGTGCGCGCTGTTGGCGAGGATCGTCTTGCGGACATCGACCTCGTCGAGATGGAAATCGGTCAATCCGATCTCCGCGTCGAGCCCACCGGAACTGACGAACGCCAAATCGGCATACAAATCGGTGAAGAACGCCTTGGCGTGAGCATTCGCGCACGCCAGATCGCCTCTCCGAACACGACCGCCGCAGACCAGCAGGTCGATGTCGGGACGCTCGGCGAGCTCCGCGGCAACCAGCAGTGACGGCGTCGCGACAGTTCCGCGGAAGCTGTGCGGAATCGCGCGGGCGACCTCGACCGCGGTCGTTCCGATGTCGATCACGATGGTTTGACCGGTTTGGATCAAGCTGACCGCCGCCTGGGCGAGTTCGGCCTTGGCTTCGTGTTCGAGCTGTGAGCGCTCGGTGAAGGACGGCTCCTCACCGCCTCGGGCCACGACACTCGCGGCCCCGCCGTGCACCCGCCGGAGTGTGCCGCGTTCCTCGAGCAATGCGAGATCACGCCGGACAGTCTCCTGCGAAACGCCCAGCAGCTGCACCAGCCCCTCAGTGCTGACCACGCCGGCGGAATCGAGAGCGCTCACGATGGCCTTGTGGCGTTCAACAGGAAGCATCTGTGACCGTCCTTGTGGATGACTGACTGGATATGACTGTAAGTGTGCTATTTCGCCCGTCTGCAGTCAACCCGAGAATGAGAACTGGGCCACACGACGAACGAACCTGTTGCACATGACACCGCATCGTCCGCGGTCAGCAGGCCGAGGTCGGTATCGGCCGTCAGTTCCTGGCGTGGCGACCGCCGCCCACCAGGGGTGGTCGATCTCAACCTCACTGCGCCAATGCTGCTTACCCACCGAGTCCTACCGAGGATGCTCAGCCGCGGAGCCGGTCATGTGGTGTTCGTCAGCTCGCTTGCAGGAAAACGGGGCGGCGCCTACATCGGGCCGTACAACGCGACGAAGGCTGGACTCATTCTCCTTACCCAAGCTTTGAGAGCCGAATATTCGAGTTCGCCGGTTGGCTTTTCGGTCGTGTGCCCCGGATTCGTCGCGGGCGTCGGCATGTACCAACGGTTCGCTGACACTGGTCTGAAGGCTTCCCGGTTAGTCGGCACGACGACGACCGATCGGGTAGCCGCGAAGATCGTCGGTGCGATCAGACACGATCAACCCGAGGTGATTGTGAACAGCGTTCCGATCCGTGGGGTGCTGGCGTTCGGTGAGTTGGCTCCACGGCTCATCGAGCGCGTCATTCCGCTGTTTGGGACCGATAAGTTCTTCCGGCGGGTCATCACCAATCGCGACAGGCTGGACCCCTCGGCCAAAGGCTGACGTCGAGTGGCCGCCCGGAGCGTGCAATGAGTGCGATGCACCCGCTTTGCATTTGCATGTTCGTGTGTCGGACGTGTCCTACGTTTGCATGGTTATGCGCTAGTTCGGGTCGTCTCTCATTCGGTCGATTCTCGACAATTTCGCGATGAAGCGGAGTGGGGACCGTGTCCGCGCGGTGGGCCGGCATACGGCATTGCACCTGACCCGTTTGGCGTCCCGGCAATGGGAATGTCACCGGACGGGGCTACCGTGGTTCGTGCTGGTCAGCGAGTTCCGTTCAGGGGCCGGCTTTCGGGACGTCCCGGTAGGGGTTCCTCCACCGGCACTGGGGCGTTCGGACTGAGGACCACGGAACGGAGCGCACACGCGTCATGATGATGGGTGTGCGGATCTGGATGCTGGTGGACCTCGAACCCGGATACGAGCGCCTGCACGTCGGCGACCGAATCGAAGCCACTACCGCATGGTGTCGGCCGGAGATGCTGCCGGCAGAATTGGTGAGCTGGGACGTCCCCGTGCAAGTCGAACGCGTCGCCGCGAACCGCCCCGGCGAATACGACTGGGTAGCCCACGGCAATGGACACGTCTCCGCGCTGCTCTCGGACTGGAAAGAATCGGAGGGTCCCACCGCGATCTCCGGCTGTCTGATGTACGACAGATACCTGCACCTGTTTCACCACGTTGTGCCGACGACGCGTGGTCGTATTCTTCACCGCGCCTGCATCACTCGGGACGCACACCGCATCCCGACCTCACACGGGGGCTACTCGGTGAACCCTTTGGGACCGCCTACTTTCACCGAGCACGGCGACGTTGAGTCGGACAGGACCGTGAACTGGGACTGCGTCGAACTCGACACGGACGCCGAGTAGGTCATCAGGATCCGCGGCCCGGCCACTCTCGCTACGGCTGCAGGGCTGGTGCGTACGAAAGGCCTATGATCAGGCCCTCGGGTGATTGGAGTCGTGCGACGGTCTGCCCCCACGGCTGGATCGGCGCGCCGTGGATGAGGGCGAACCCCTTCTGGACCAATTCTTCAGCAGCGACCTGCACGCTGTCCGCGTCCGCGACCTCGATGCTCGCCTGCGGCACGGCGTAATCGAGAACCTGACCGATCACCATCCGCCGGCGTTCGGAGTTCGGAGTTCGACGCCAGCTTGCACTCGACGACCCAAATTATACCACTTGGTATTTTTTCGGCAGCGGTCCGGTTTCGACTCTATAAAGGTCTTCAGGTTGGTTTCTAGCAAGGTTTCCATGAGTGACAGACTGCTCTGTCGGTTCTTTCAAAACGGGGATACTGTTATGTATGGCTCCACGCTCGTCCCGGAAGGGCGAAAGGCGGGGTTACTACATCTGGGAGAGGGATTCACCGTCATGGCACGTCAGCAGGAGCGCGCGCGACGCACTCGCGCTGCGCTGGTGGAGTCGGCCGCGATCGAGTTCGCCAAGCGCGGCTATGCGGCGGCGCCGGTCAACACGATCCTCGAATGCTCGAACGCCACCAAGGGGGCGATGTACTTCCACTTCCAATCGAAGGAAGAACTCGCCCGAGCCGTCCTCCAGTCCGGAATCGAGCAGTTCTCTGCTCTGACCGATCGGTGGACGCGTCGCACGGACATCGGGCCGTTCGAAGCCCTCCACGGCTTCGTTCTCGATCTCGCGAAGCTGTTCCACTCGAGCGTCCTCGTCCGGGCCGAGTTCCGGCTGATCGTCGAACCCGAGTTCTATCCGGACGTACAGTCCGGCGGCTCGCAGGTCTGGGGGCGGACCGCGCACGAGTTCGCGATCCGCGCTCAGCGCGACGGACTGCTCCGCCCCGGCGCCGACCCCGAGAAGTTCACCCAGGTCCTGGCGGCGTCGCTCGCCGGCCAGCGGTACATGTCCGACATGACGGCACTGGAGGGCGACCTCGGCGAGCGGTTCACGGAATCGCTCGAAGTGATCCTCACTGCGATGGCTTCACCCGAATGGCTGGAGAACTTTGCGAGGGAAGGATGGCCGGATTCCGGCTCAGAACTGCCCGATTCGTAGTCTGACCTGGCTATTTGGGAAATTCTCGATCCGTGTCCTAAGCGATGTGAACCTGCCGTCGCACCTGGCCGCGAACGCGAGCGGTTCGCCTGACTCCGCCCTACTAGGAGCTCTTGAAGAGAGAGTTCTTCGTCGAGGAAGCCGGCACGACCTCCAGCCGCTGTAGCTCAGCACCGGCACCGGTGACGTCACCGTCAGCTTGGTCGAGTATTTGCAGGCCTTTCTCAACTGCGCGCCAGTCCGCTGACAGGTCGAAATATCCCAGGAGATCAACGACCTCGGCGACCCACCGTTTCGCGCCGCGTCTGTCACGTCGCAGCTGGGCGTAGTAGGTCACCATGGCGTCGCTCACCGACTTCTTGCGCTGCCCCCACTTCTCGCCCTTCCGGGCCGCCTCACTGGCCAGTTGCCACAGCTGTGCAACGTCGACGTGCCGATCCAGCACCGGTTCCCTCACACCTGGCACAGTAGCGATCCAACAGGACAGGTGATAGCGACCCTGCTGCATGTAGCCGATCCGCTAGCGGTGACAGTTCAACGCACCTTGACGGCTGTCAATAGCGTTCCGGGCGAGGATTGACGGTGTCGCTGTCCCACTGGACGCTCATCGTGGCGGACACCTCCAGCGCTTCCAGATCCGGGCAGTTGATGATCGCGTCGATACACCTCGCGGATCCACCGACGTAGGTAGCCATGAGGTCGGTGTCAGTTGCCACGCACCAGGCGCGGTCGTCCGACCACCAGAGGTTCGGTGACAGGAGGCTGCGGAAGCGGTTTCCTGCCGCCGCGATGGAATCTTTGATCAGGAACATGCCCTTGTCGTATATCTCGAGGCGGCCGGCATTTTGGCGGACGTCATCGAGGATCGTGTGGCCTTCCCATATCGCGTACCAACACTGGTCGGTGGTTGTCGTGAAGTTTGCGAGTACACCGGCGAGGGCTTCGGCAGTGGGGCGGGCGAGTTCGCCGGTGCCAGGCGCCTTATCCCACAGCCCGGGTTGCCCTGTTCTAGCCGCGGTGGTGGGAAGCAGGAACTCCCATTCCATCAGTGGATGCGCGGTGCGCCCGTTCGCCGCAGCGACTGCACGCCAGGTGACCGGTACGACCTGACCAGCGGATGGTCCGGTGCGTCGGTGGGCGGGGTGGAATACCCTTGCGTAGGAGTCGAATTCGGTCGGCAACACCGAACCGACGACGACGGCGCGGTGGTCTCTGGCGAATCGCTTCAGACTCTCATCTATCCATTTTCCTGCCGAAACATCTCGTTGGAAGCTGTCCGCAGTCCACATGAACAGTAGGTTCTCATGATTCCGGCGGGTGGTACTGGAATCAGACCGGGCAGTCCCGGTAATGGATCGGCTTGCGTGCGTGCGGGCCCTCGTCGCCGGTTCCGGGAGGCCGGGTGCTGCGGTTCGGCGTAGAGCCGTGCCGCGGTCACTGGATCACCGTCACGCTCGTGCGGGTACTCCGCGGTGGCGGGGTGGCGGGGCTGTACGTCGGCGACCTTCGGGCCTTCGTGGGTTTACTGGACAGCCGGTAGCGGAAGAGCGGGCGCCGGCCCATGCCCAAATGGAACCGAGTCGGCGCGGGCGCGGTGCATTGTTGCGCCAGGACGCCTAGAAGCCGATCGACGGCAGCCATGCGCCCTGCGGCTCGTTGTAGAGCCCGCTCGTCATCAGCGTCGACTGCTGGACGATCTTCAGCCCAGCATCAAAGCACCAAGCCATGAGGCGGGTGTTGCGTGACGGCACGAGGAACCCGAGGCCAGTGAACTCGTCGGCGCTGGCGAGCAGCGCGATGACGTCGTCGTCGGCCTTGCCGACCGCGTGCCAGGTGTAGCCGAAACCCGTCGCGTAGCCGGTGATCTGGCCGCCACGTTCGACCACGCGGGCGGTGCCGATATTGACCCAGTGCTGCAGCTCGCCGTGGCGGTCGTGGCCGTGCACCTGCCGGCAGATCTCGTCGCAGGCGGCGATCTCGTCCGGTGTCGCCGGACGCACGACTGCGCCGGGAATCGCGGACCCGCGTGGCGTTCCCTGGAAGACGGACAACAGCTCACGCACGGCGAAGCCGAGCTTGGCGTACAGGGAGAAGGACCGGTAGTTGTACGCCGTCTGTACCAGCCGCACGCCTGCGACGTCGCGCTCGCGCGATCGCTCAAGCAACGCATTCATCAACGCACGGCCCGCCCCCGCGTCCGACGCCGCCGGGTCGACGGCCACGGGTCCTATGCCGACGATCTTGCCGCGCTCGTCCTGTAAGGCGCTGCCGACGATTCGGCCGTCGCGCTCGGCAACCAGACCATAGATGCCGTCGGTGTCCAGCATCGCCTTGATCTGGAAGTCGGCGAATTCGGGCGTGCCCGCTTCGATCGGAAAGTTATGGCGCGTGGCGAGCGCCTCGAAGGCGTCGAACATGAGCCGCCCACACACCTGGGCATCGTCCGACGTCGCCTCGCGAATCTGCAGCTCGGTCATTCACCTATTGTCGCGCTTGCGCTGCCGGCGCTCGTTCCCAATGGCGGATCCCGTTCCGGGACGAGCGTCGCCGGAAGCCAGCAGTTCCGCGGCGTCGACAATCGCCGACGTCGGAATCGTGCTCTCGCCCATACTCGCGGACCGTAGCGGTGGGGTACGACACCACCGGCCGGCCTCACAGCGATACGCCCGTCTAGTCAGGACGCTAGACCAAGTTGGAAGCGTCTCCACTCGGTGCGCCCGCCGATCCCGGCCGTCGTCCTCGCAGGTGCGGAACGCGCTCCTGACTGCCGACCGGGCCCCGCTAACGTCGAGGATGGTCATTCGATCGGAAAGCGCCGCTCCGCAGATGGTGCCCTCTCACGTAACACCAACGCGCGGAAGAACGAATCCAAAATCTCCGCGTAGGTGACGGTGCGCGCCCGCAGAAGGATCGGGGGTACAGGTACACCCCGCCGCCCACATAAGGACCGTCGGCACCGGAACTGCATTCGGGCAGAGAAAAAGCCCGCAGGCGCTACTGTCCTACGGACCTTCTCAGTCTCGTCGATGAGGGACCCTGTCCTCTCCTTCTCTACCCATAGGGTTGCGTCTGACCGGAGTCCGGACATTAAGGGCCCCGACGTCGGGGGATGACGCCGGGGCGAGAGTTCCGAGAACCAATTGGGGGGAATCTCGGAACTGCGTAAACAGTACACAGCGCCCATCGAGGTGCGACTGAGCGAATACGGCGGTCACACTTACAAGTTCCGCTTCGCATTTGGACGACGAATGACTTTTGCGGCGACGAGGCGTATAATTCATCGAAATCCACGAGGACACCTGGACCCCAGATCTCGGCGAATCGGCTGCCGCGGGCCCCATATATTGTGCTGCGGCGTGTGCTCGCTGACGGAAGGTCCGATCAATGACTGGTATCAATCAAATCGAGCAGAGAATCACCTCCGGTGATCTTATTGCTGCGCTCGCCGCGCGGGCGCCGCGGGTCGGTGGCAACGACGGCGGATGGCCAGGACTGACTATCTATCGATTCACCGAACCGATGGACCCGCAGTGGGAGGAAATCCAGTCACTATCTCTGGGAATCGTCGCGCAGGGACGTAAGGCAGTGACCGTCGAGGGTAAGCGCTACGTGTACGACCCGTTCAATTACCTTGTGCTAAGCAGTAATCTGCATTTTCAAGCAGAGATTCTCGAGGCCTCTGCACGTCTGCCCTTCCTGTCGTTCGTTCTGCAGATCGACCCAGCGCTCGTCCGCAAGGTGTCGACGGACATGCTCGAGCGTCGAGCCGCGTCGTTCCCGCCGGTACGCGTCGACGCAGAACCCGACAAGTGCGTGGTATCGGCACTAGACCAGGACCTGATGGGCACGGTGGTGCGTTTCTTGCAAGCGCTGTCGGTGGGAGCTGATCGCCGCGTGCTGGCCCCGCTGTACATGCAGGAAATGGTGTATCGCGTCCTGCAGAGGGAGCAATTCTCGCGAATGTTGCATATCGCCGCACAGCAGGCGGCGGGCAATCCGGTCGCGGCTGCGTTGACCTACATCCGTGCCCATCTCGGCGAACCGATGACTGTCACCGATATGGCTGAGCAAGTGAGTCTGAGCCCATCGGCATTTTCGCATCTGTTCCGCGAGGTGACAGGCCGGTCGCCGTACCAGTTCGTGAAGGAGATTCGCCTCGACCGCGCACGCGAACTGCTCGTTGAAGGTCGACTCGCTGTCACCGAGGTGTCGCGTGCGGTGGGCTACTCCAGCGTGTCCCACTTCATCAAGGAATTCCGGGGGCGATTCGGGGCGACGCCCAGGGCCTATGCAGATGCGCAGGCCCTGGGCGAGGAAATGCGGGCGATTCGCTCAGACGCGAGCTGAGACCAGCGCCGCAACCAGTGCCTCCGCCAACGGCCTCGATGATGCTGGATTCTGACCGGTGTAGAGGTTGCCGTCCAGGGTGACATGCGCCTGCCATGGCGAGCCGCTCTCTTCGAACACGCCTCCGCTCTCAATGAGCCGGTTCTGTAGTAGCCACGGCGCCTTGTCTGCGAACCCCACCTGAGATTCCTCGGCGTTACTGAATCCCGTGACACGGCGGCCTTTGAACAGCCATGATCCGTCTCCGTTGCGGGCCGGCAACAGCGCCGCCGGTCCATGGCACACCGCGGCGACGAGTTTACTCTGTGCAACGAATTCGCCGATGAGTGCGCCGAAAGTATCCGACACTGCAAGGTCTTCCATGGGGCCATGCCCCCCTGGGACGAAGACCAGGTCGAAGTCCTCGGCACGGACACCATTCAGATCGGTTGGTACCGAAAGGATATCGGCAATGCCGTCGAGGTAGGAACGAAATTTGTCTCCGGGTTCGGTTGTGCCGCCGTTCATTTCCGGCGAGAACCCAGCCTCGTCTGCTACCGGGCGGACGCCGCCCGGAGTAGCGATCGTGATCTCGAACCCGGCGTCGGCGGTGGTGAACACTTCGTGCGGGACAGCCAACTCTTCGGGCCAGTATCCGCAGGGGTGCACAGTGCCGTCGGCCAGTGTCCAACTATCTGATCCGGTCACGGCAAAAAGTATGCGGGACATTGATGATCCTCCGTCGTGTCGGTGACAACGCGGCCGACGGCCGCGCAACCCCACGCTAGGTCCGAGACGGTGGAGATAGTCGTTACTGAGTTCGATTCCGATACAAGTCCGTCGGTCTGCGATATCGGTATTTCAGAGTCGCTCGGAATGGGCACAGGTTGAGTCGGAACGCAGTACCGCTGCGGTTGTGGTCGGGGCCATGATTGGAGGTGGATGTAATCGCGGTCACATTCTCACCATCTAACGACGCAGGAGGAAGCCGATGACGCGCATTGCCTACCTGGTCTCGAGCGCAACCGAGATCACCATGGCCGATGGCACGACCCATCCGACAGGGTACTTCGCCGAGGAAGCGATCAAGCCCTTCGAAAGTTTCACCGCGGCTGGTTTCGACGTCGCCGTCATCACCCCCGACGGCACGAAGCCCACAGCCGATCCCTACGGACTGACCTGGTACTTCCACTATCCGGAGGAAGACAAGGACTATCTCAACTCCGTCGTGCGCACCTTCTCCCACGATGTCGACGACATCCGGTTCACGCTGCACCACAACACCGAATTAGGACTTGCCGCCAGTCGCCGGATTGCAGCGGCACTCGAAGGTAAGGGCATGACACCGGCGCAGGCACACGATCAGGTCAGCAAGGCAGCCAAGATCGCGTGGCGCCACGATCGACACCTCGCCGATGTAATGGTGGAGGACGGCCTGACCGCAGGACTGAGCCCGGTAGAGATTCATCAGGCCGTCGCGGAACAGCGCGCAGCGAGTGAAGAACTTGCCGGCGAACGAAAAGCACGACTCGACGAGATCGACGGATTCAACCATCCACTGGATCTGCGCAGCCTCGGCGACGACGAACTGGCCGGCTTCGATGCGGTGTTCGCCCCGGGTGGGCACGGACCGATGGTCGACCTGGCAGACAACCCCGATGTCGGGCGACTGCTGGTTGCCTTGCACGAGAAGCGTGCGCCGATCGCCTCTCTGTGTCACGGCCCCGCGCTGATGCTCTCGGCGCCCGAACGTGCTGACGGTCAATGGCTTTTCGACGGCTACCGGATGACGTGCTTCACCGACGAGGAGGAGAACCAAACCGAACCGGGCCTCCTCGGCCTGCCCTGGTACGTCGACACCGCGATAAAGAATGCCGGCGCCGTGTTCGACGACGGCCCGTCCGCGTGGGCAAGCCACGTTGTTGTCGACCGGCACGTCATCACGGGCCAGAACCCGGGTTCGACCGAGGCCGTCGCCGCCGCCGTCATCACAGCGCTGAAAGCCGCGCCCTCGGCGAAAGCAGCCTGAGGTGCTGTCGTTCCTGCGCAAGACCAGAAGGAGTACCCCTGTGAACAGTCGCAGCCCGCAGAAAGTCGTCAGCGACTTTCTCGATGACTTCGCCGGACGTGACATCGACGGAGCCCTCGGCAACACAGCCGAAGACATCAACGTCAACGTCTACGGACTCGGTCGCCATGATACCGGGCGTGGCACCATCCGCACCGTCCTCGCCGACATTGTCGAGGCCTTCCCCGATCTGATCGTCACCGTGAAAAGGATCATCACCGCAGGCGACGTGGTCACCACCGAGATCAACGTCCAGGGCACCCAAGCCGCTCCCTACGCCGGCGCGATCAACCAGGAGAAGCACATCGACTTGGACGAAGTGTGGCGTTTCGTCGTCGCCGAGGACCGCATCACGCAGATCGACGCGTACTGGTGTCAGCAGCAGCTCTACCGCCGCCTCGGGGTCAAGCGGTTCGACCAAATAGCAATCGTCTGAGGAGCTCACCCATGTCCAGTGCATCAGTAATTGTGTCGTCGCGCACTGCAGCGCAGAACGCCGCGGTGGTGACCGAGTTCTTCGACCGGTACCGCGCACACGACGTCGACGGGATGGTGGATCTCTGCACGATCAACGCAGACTTCTCCTACCCGCCCTTCGAAGTGTGGGGTAAACAGCGCGTACTGCGTGGCGACGGCAAGGTGGGAACAGTCGGCAAGCCGATCTGGATGGGCCTGATCACCGCGTTTCCCAACCTGTCCAATGTCGTGCATTCCGTCGACGCCAACGACGAGGGCGACGTCGTCGTCCAGGTCGATATCGGCGGAACTCAGCAGCAGCCATGGGGCATGGTCCTCCCCGCAGGCAAGACCTTCAGCGAGCCACACATCTTCCTCTTCCGGCTCAACAGCGACGGGCTCATCGAATCGGTGACCGGTTATTGGAACAACGCCGGAATCAGCCAACAGCTCGGCCACATGGAAGTCGACTAGAGGAGCACACCATTATGACCCTATTGAAGCGAGAAGAGTGGCAGGGCTTCGTCCGCGACGTCGATTGGACGCCCACATACGTCGACGACGAGGCAATCTATCCTGAATGGCATTGCGGTACCGGGAAAGTACCGCGCGAGGCGTGGCAGGGATGGGAGGAGTCCTACAAAGTCAGCTATCCCGAATATGTGGCAACCCAACGTGAAAAGGAATCATCCACCTACGCGGTCAAGGCCGCATTGCAGCGCTCGAATACCTTTCAAGACCTCGACGAGGGGTGGAAGTCGGCCACCAAAATGCATTTCGGCGGGGTCGCGCTGGTCGAATACGCTGCGGTGCTCGGTGAACTGAAGATGGCACGGTTCGGACTGAACGGATCCTGGCGCAACATGGCGACGTTCGGTCAGCTCGACGAGATGCGGCACGCGCAGATCACCACGTTCTTCGGACACGAGTTCGTCGGCCAAGACGCACAGTACGACTGGACCCAGAAAACGTTCCACACCAACGACTGGGTACCGATCGCGCTACGAAACCTGTTCGACGGCATGATCACTTCCCCCAACGTCGTCGACCTCGCGATCGAGCTGCCGTTCACCTTCGAGACCGGCTTCACCAATCTGCAGTTCATTGCTCTCTCGGCGGACGCACTGGAATCCGGTGACGTGAACTTCGCCAACATGATCTCCTCGATCCAGACCGACGAAGCTCGCCACTCCCAACAGGGTGGCCCCACGATGGAGATCCTGGTCGAGCACGACCCGGTCCGCGCACAGTGGGTGATCGACAAGAGCTTCTGGGGCTCGGCCCGAGCTTTCGCCGCGCTCACCGGACCGGCGATGGACTATTACACCCCTCTCGAACACCGCAAGCAGTCTTACCGGGAGTTCATGGAGGAGTGGATCATCGATCAGTACATCCACACGATCGAAGACTACGGACTGAAGAAGCCGTGGTACTGGGACGAGTTCATCACTGGACTCGACACCTGGCACCACGGGCTGCATATGGGTCTGTGGTACTGGCGACCCACCACATGGTGGCGCCCGAAGGCCGGCGTCAGCAAGGACGAACGCGCCTGGCTCGCGTCCAAGTACCCCAACTGGGAGAACGTCTACGGCGACAAATGGGACGTGATGATCGACCAGGTCAACGCCAACAACGTCGAGGCGACATTGCCCGAAACGTTGCCGTGGCTGTGCAGCACCTGCCATCTCCCGTGCTGCAACGCGACCCCGTCGCGCAACGGGGAGTGGAAGGTTCGGAATTGGGAACTCGACTACGACGGCAAGAAGTACCACTTCTGCACCAACGCCTGCCGGCAGATCTTCTGGAAAGACCGTGACAATATCAATCATGAGACGCTCATCGACCGGTTCCTGGCCGGTCAGATCCAGCCGATGGATGTCGGCGGGATCCTGAACTACATGGGTATGACGCCCGACGCCATGGGCGACGACCCCGACTACGGCGCCTGGACTCGCGACTATGTCGGCCGCGCGGTCGAGGGTCTCGCTGCCGCAACGGTTCAGGGGGCGACGCAATGACGCAGTCTGGAGAAACAGTCGAGCTGGGGCCCGCGGATCGGGCACCGGAGCTGGTACCGCTCAACGCGATCTTCGCGACGGACTTCGTCCAGATCCTGGTGCCGGTGACCACCGCTGACACCATGACCGAAGTGGCGGCGGCGGTCGCCCATCACGTCGAGGGCAAACGTGTGCGTGCCCGTCCGTATGAGAAGGTCGTCATCCACAACGGTCGGGTCGTTCCCGCGGAGATGACCGTCGCCGAGGCCGGCTTCGCACCGCTCGACCACATCGCGGTCGAGTACCTCGTGCCCAAGGGAGCGTCATGAACGGTGTTGTCGGTCCCATCCTGCGCATGGGTGACCAGATCGAAGAAGTTATCGCCGCCATCCGCGATGACAATCCCGACCAAGACATCGAGATCGTCGACCGCGGGTCGTATGTGCGGATCCAAGGACATGACCGAATTCGTCTCACGCAGGACACGCTTCGCGAATATCTGGGCGCAGACTACGAGATTCGTTCCTTCGGAACGATGATGTCGTCTTTCGTCGGCCGTGTCGTCAACAACAGCGACGAAATCGTGTGGGAGAACATCAAACGCACCGCACCCGAAGGAGTAGTCGCTCATGACTGAACACGTTCGCAAACCACGCGCACGCCGCACGTTCAGTGCGTTCGGTGAAATTCGCAAGATGCCGAGCGAATACGAGATCGTGACGCACGGGCAGAACTGGACAACGCGGCAGAACCGTACGTCGGCGTTCGAACAGAATCCCTCCTCTGCGCCCAACATGTGGTTCAACACGTACCGGGACAACTCGGCCCTCCAAGCCGATGACTGGGAGCAGTTTCGCGACCCGGACCAGTACACCTATCGGATGTACGTCAACGCCCAAGCGGAGTCCGAGTCGCAGGTGCACGGCGTGCTCGAGGAGTACGCGTCGGCCGGTTCCGCTGCGGCCCTGGCTCCGGGCTGGGTCGAGACGCTCGCCACCCTGTACACACCGTCGCGCTATCCCGTGCACGGTTTTCAACAAATCGAGGCCTACATCGGTTACATGGCGCCGACCTCCTACGTCACGAATGCGGCAGGTCTCGCCACCGCGGACTTCCTGCGTCGGGTCACCACGATCGCGTACCGCACTCGGGAATTGCAACTAGCACAACCGAGCTCCGACATCGGCACCGATCGCGAACGCAGAGTGTGGGAGACACACCCCGGATGGCAACCCGCCCGCAAGGCAGTCGAGAGCGTGCTCGTCACCTACGACTGGGGCGAAGCATTCACTGCGCTCAACCTCGTGCTGCTGCCGACGTTGGACGACGTTCTGAGCCGCCAATTCGGTGAGATAGCCCGTGACAACGGCGACGAACTGACCTGGCTTCTGCACGGCTTCCTCGATGCGGACAACCAGCGACGAAACCGGTGGAGCATCGCCCTGGCGGAGTTCGCGATCACCCAGCAGCCCTCCAGCGCGTCGGCCATCGACAAATGGGTGGCCAAGTGGTCCCCGATCGCCGATGCCGCTGCAGAAGGGCTCGCGACGATCCTCGCAGAGACTCCCGAAATCCCACGCGACGCCGACGCCGTCACTGCCGGTGCCAAGGCCGCACGCGAAGGCTTGCTGCGCGGCATCCTCGCACCAGCCGAGGCGGTGGCGAAGGTGAGCACGCCATGATGACAGACGACGCCACCCGGCGCTGGCAGGACGCTCAGCACATCGACGACTTGTGGGAAGGCGACATGGTCGGTGTCGAGATCGACGGCACAAAGGTTCTCCTGGTGAATGTCGACGGCGCAGTCCGTGCCTTCGAAAACAAGTGCCCGCACCAGGCATGGGCCCTCTCCGAAGGCGACTTCGACGGTGAGTCGATCACCTGCATCCGGCACATGTGGACCTTCGTTGCCGATACCGGCGCGGGTATCAACCCGGATGACGCCACACTGAAGTCGTTCCCGTGCAGGGTGAATGACGACGGCATGATCGAGGTCGACGTCGGATGAGTACCGTACGACACGTCGTTGTCGGAGGAGGGGTGGCGGCGGCCTCAGCCGTGGCCACCCTTCGCTCCGGCGGCTTCGACGGCGAACTCGTCCTCGTCAGTGACGACGACACTGTGCCCTACGAGCGACCACCGCTGTCGAAAGACTTCCTGGAACCTGATTCACCCCCGATTCCGACGCTGATTCGCGAGCCACAGTGGTACGTCGACCACCAAGTGCAGACCCTTCTCGGGGTGAAGGCTCAACGCCTCGACCCACGAGCAAGGCGCTTGACACTCTCGACCGGCGAATCGCTGTCCTACGACGGACTCGTCTTGGCGACCGGAGTCCGCGCCCGGCCGGCACTGGGCGAGGCGAGCGACCGAGTACTCATGCTGCGGTCATTCGCGGACGCAAAGTTGCTGCGTTCTCGGCTCGCATCGGCCGAACACGTCGCAGTTCTCGGCGGCGGATTCATCGGCTGCGAGGTCGCGGCAACTGCCGTGGGTCTTGGGAAGCGGGCCACCATCGTCGAACGCGCCGACGTGTTGATGAGCAGAGCACTCGGCCATTCGATCGGCGCCGTGTTCACCGACATACACCGCGCCAAGGGGGTGGGGGTGCATCTCAACAGTGTCGTCCTCGGCGTCCACGACACCGGTTCGTCGGCTGTCGTGCGTACCAATCACGGTTCCATCGAGGTCGACCTCGTCGTCGTCGGAGCGGGCTCATTGCCCAACGTGGAATTGGCCGCCGAGGCCGGCATCGTCACCGACAACGGCATCGTCACCGACCAGTTCTGCCGAACGAACGTGCCGAACGTGTACGCCGCCGGCGACGTCGCCTCCTCCTATCACCCGTTCTACAACCAGCACCTGCGGGTCGAACACCACGACACCGCCACCCGGCACGGCGCGGCGGCAGCGCGAAATCTTCTCGGCCACGACGAGCCGTTCGTCGAGGCGCACTGGTTCTGGTCCGATCAGTACGAACACAACCTGCAGCGGACGGGGCGCGCCGAGGGCTCGGACGAAGTCGTCATCCGTGGCTCGTTCGACGACCTGAAATTCTCGGCATTCGCCTTGCGGGACGGGCGCATTCGCAGCGTAGTCTCGCTCAACCAGCCGCGCGACGTGATTGCGGTGCGCCGGTTGCTGTTCGTCGACCATGATGCGACGGCCGACAAGCTGCGAGATCAGTCGATGCCGCTCAACCGACTGCGCTCACGGGTGCCCGCGAGCGCCACAGCAGAGGAGAGGACCTCATGACTCTCGTGACCGCACTGACGATTACCGAGTCGCAAGTGCGCGTGTCGTGCGACGAGGCGCGTGCGGCACTCGACACCGTCACTGGGCTGACCGCACCCCAGGCGCGGGAGAAGCTCCGCTTCGCAGCTGGCCACACCTGCGAACCGGTCGCCCGCATCATCGACAAAGCGATGTCGGATGCGCGGTCTTCGGGCCTCGACCCGCGACAGCTCGTGGTCACCGCCGCAGCGGTGACCGCGGGTGAGGACATCGTGCGGGTACGACGGAAGGCGCACGGGAAAGCCGACTGGATCGCCAGCGTCACCAGCGACATCCGGTTCGACCTGACCCCGAGAGGCCTCTACGAGGCTGCCGGTGCCGACGTCGCGCCGGCTCCGTCGCCGACTGTGTCACGCGGCGACGATGACGTGGCGGATCGCAGACCTGCCGACCGTGATCCGCTGGCCGACTCTGTCCGTGAACGCTTGTACGAGGTCATCGATCCCGACCTCGGTGTCAACATCGTGGACCTGGGTTTCGTTCGCAACGTGGTGGTCGAGCAGGGTCGCGTGGCCGTCATCACCATGACATTGACGTCCGCGGCCTGCCCGCTGACCGAGATCATGTCCGACCAGATGCGCGCCGAGCTGCTGCCGGCAGAAGGTGATCGGCTCGTCTCCGACTTCCGCATCGAGTGGCAATGGGTTCCAGCATGGAAGCCGTCCGACATCACTGCCGATGGCCGCGAGCAACTGCAGGCCATCGGATTCACCATCTGAGCTCACCCACCGGAGGGAACACATCATGGGACACGTCATCATCGCCACCTGGACCGCACGAGAAGGCGAGGCCGACTACATCCGGGCAATCCTCGAGAAAATGACCCGGGGCAACCGCGCCGAAGAGAAGACGGTCCACTTCCAAGCGCAGGTCAGTAACGATGACCCGAACACTTTCGTCGTCTACGAGCATTACACCGACGCGACCGGCTACGAGGAACACCGCGCCTCCGAGCCGTTTCAAACGCTCGTCCTCGGCGAGGTCATTCCGCGTCTGCAGAGCCGCTCGGTGGCAACGTTCACGACCGTCGGCGACGAAGCGTGAGCACATGTCTTCAGTCCGTGATGGACCTGCCACTCGCTGACGTCGACCCCGAGCTCGCCGCTGCGATGGCTGGCGAGCTCGGGCGGCAACGCTCGACGCTCGAAATGATCGCCTCCGAGAACCTCGTACCGCGTGCGGTATTGGAGGCCCAAGGCTCAGTTCTGACCAACAAATACGCTGAGGGGTACCCCCGGCGCAGGTATTACGGCGGCTGCGAGTTCGTCGACGTCGTTGAGCAACTCGCGATAGACCGCGTCAAAGTGCTGTTCGGAGCCGAGCACGCCAACGTCCAGCCACACGCAGGTGCGCAGGCGAGTGCAGCCGCGTTGAGCACCTTCGCCCAACCCGGGGACACCATCTTGGGTTTGGACCTTGCACATGGCGGTCACCTTACCCACGGCATGCGGCTCAATTTCTCGGGCAAGCTCTATCGCGCGGCGGCCTATCAGGTCGATCCTCGGACGTCGCGGATCGACATGGACAAGGTGCTCACCATTGCCCGCGCCGAACGCCCGCGGGTCCTCATCGCCGGATGGTCGGCGTATCCACGAGAACTTGACTTCGAGGCATTCCGCGCTGTGGCCGACGACGTGGGGGCCACGCTGTGGGTGGACATGGCACATTTCGCAGGGCTTGTCGCCGCGGGACTTCACCCGTCGCCGATTCCGTATGCCGATGTCGTCACCACCACGGTGCACAAGACCCTCGGCGGGCCGCGTTCCGCGGTTATCCTCACGACGGCGGAGCACGCAAAGGCCATCGACAGCAACGTCTTTCCCGGTCAGCAGGGCGGCCCCCTAATGCACGCCATTGCGGCCAAGGCTGTCGCGATCAAGATCGCTGCCACCGCGGAGTTCCGTACCAGGCAGCGCAACTCGGTCGAGGGGGCACGGCTGCTCGCGGCCCGTCTGTCGGAGACCGACGTGCGGAGCAAAGGGATCGCCGTCCTCACCGGCGGTACCGACGTACACCTCGCCATGGTGGACCTGCGCAACTCACCTTTGACCGGACGCGACGGCGAAGACGCCTTGCACCGTGTCGGAATCACCGTCAATCGCAACGCGGTACCTTTCGATCCGCGTCCGCCGATGGTCACCTCCGGACTTCGAATCGGCACGCCCGCACTGGCCACGCGGGGATTCGGCCGGGACGAGTTCACTGAGGTGGCCGACATCGTCGCCGAAACACTCATCGGCGGCGACGAGGCGGAGTTGGCCGCCCGGGCAACCACGCTCGCCGACGCCTTCCCCCTCTACCCGTACCTGCCTGACACCGCAAAAAACCACGCCGAGGTGTAACCCTCCGCAGTCGCGACAGGTGTCGACTCGGGCGCCGCCAGACCCGGCACTGCAAACGCCAACGGCCTCCGGGTCCGTCCCAATCCTTGCCAGAGCACATCACTACTCCCTGGAGTCCCCACTATGACCACCGCACTCCTGAGCAAGCTCGACGACCTGGTCGCCGGATTACCCACCAAGCTGTTGATTGGTGGCCGTGAATCCGACTCCGCGCACCGTGCAACATTCGGCGTGCGCAATCCGGCGACAGGCGAGACATTCATCGACGTCGCCGACGCGACCGAGACGGACGCCGTTGCCGCACTCGATGCCGCCGCTGCCGCTCAACAGTCCTGGTCCGCCACCCCTGCCCGGGAGCGATCTGTGATTTTGCGTCGCGCGTGGGAACTGGTTGTCGGGCGCGGCGAAGAGCTGGCCTTGCTGATGAGTCTCGAGATGGGTAAACCGCTTGCCGAAAGCCGTAGTGAGGTCGCATACGGCGCCGAGTTCCTACGATGGTTCAGCGAGGAGGCGACCCGTATACACGGCCGTTACACCCACGCGCCCGCAGGGAACGGCCGTATCCTGGTGACCAAGCAGGCGGTGGGTCCGGTTCTCGCGATCACACCATGGAACTTTCCGCTCGCCATGGGCACCCGCAAGATCGCACCGGCGCTCGCCGCCGGCTGCACAATGATTGTCAAGCCAGCCGAAGACACTCCGTTGACGCTCATGGTGCTCGGACGGATCTTCGTCGAAGCGGGGCTCCCGGGAGGCGTCTTATCGGTTCTCCCCACCTCGAACGCTGCTGCGATCAGCGGGGCGCTGATGGCAGACGCCCGATTGCGCAAGGTCACCTTTACGGGTTCGACCGCTGTGGGAAAACGGTTGATCGCCCAGTCCGCGGACCTCGTCCTGCGAACGTCGATGGAGCTCGGCGGCAACGCACCATTCATCGTCTTCGATGATGCCGACATCGACGACGCGGTCCAAGGGGCACTGGCGGCGAAAATGCGCAACGGCGGCCAAGCATGCACCGCAGCCAATCGCATACTGGTCGCCAACGCGGTTCGCGCGGAGTTCACGACGAAGCTGACCGAAAAGATCTCCGCCCTTGCGGTGGGCCCAGGCTATGAAGACGGGACCCGACTCGGCCCGCTGATCAACGAACGGCAACTGGGCGTCGTCGGGGCCCTCGTCGACGATGCTGTGATGCACGGCGCCACGGTGCTCACCGGCGGACATGCACTCGGCGGTGCGGGATACTTCTACGCTCCGACCGTCCTCACCGACATACCCAGCGGCGCGCGGCTGTTACGTGAGGAAATCTTCGGTCCTGTTGCAGCAATCACCGGATTCGACACCGAAGATCAAGCGATTGCGAGTGCGAACGACACAGAATACGGATTAGCGGCCTACGTCTACACCCGTGATGTGAATCGAGCACTGCGAGTATCCGAAGCATTAGAAGCTGGGCTCGTCGGCGTCAACCGTGGTGTCGTGTCGGACGCGGCAGCACCTTTCGGCGGTCTCAAACAATCCGGATTGGGCCGCGAAGGCGGCCACGAAGGAATCGAGGAATATATCGAAACCAAATACATTGCCCTCGCAAATCCGTGACCGGCATAGCTTTCAGGTGAGGGTATTTCGAAAGATTAGACATCGGCCCACCCCGGACGGCTCATCTTCGGGGCGAGCCGCTTCCAACAACCGGTCGCAATAACGCTAGGTGATGCGTGTGATCGATGAGGTCATTGTGACCGCTGGGCCGACGCCACATTCCCGTCTCATTTATTGATATTCCGGCGCTCGTCGGTTGATCACGCATTCTCGCCTTCACACTCCGCCGCTGCCGATGACTTGTGTACCCCGCCCGCCGTGGACGATGTCGACGGCCACCATCAGTGCCTTCACATGCTGACGACTCAGGCCACCTCACCGGTCGAGGTCCTGGCGTGTCCGGGCCGGGCAGCGAACAAGTCGCCGAGGTCGGAGTGGACCCCGCAGGCGCAGCACTAATTTCGTAGCGTGGTCGTCTCCTGATTCGTAGTCGGCGGTGTCGTCGCTACGCCAATCTTCGACTTCTTGTTTTTGAACTGCACGACCCACTCAAACACCCAGTCGATGTGCGCCGACGCGTTGAGTGCGGTGATGTCAGTCGATTTCCCTAATGGATGGAGAACTATCCGACAGTAGGACAACTTCCCTCGGAGCCTGGCCGATTGTTGCCTGTCCGATCTGCGAACGGCCTTGTTGACCGAATTTGTCGAAACCGGCCACGAATGGGCTACTTTTCCGCAGCTTAACGATATTCGATCGAGTAGGCGCTGTCGTACTGTCGTTTCAGTGCTGTGGCGCAACCCACAGTTACGCGATTTGCCCATCGAAATGACCGTCCTCCCAAGGGGCGCCAATGACCATTACTCCGCAAATTCGACCACACCAACAAGGTGCGCAAAGAAGCTACAGGAGAACAGTGATGTCGGTAAAGAAAATAGTGCTCACGGCCGTCGCGACCCTCGGGATAGTACTTTTTCTATTTCCGCTCGTAACGGGAATGTTGAGCAACACCAACGGCGTCGAGAAACTGACGGGAAGCTTGAGATCGAGTATGACGCCCTCCGCGCTCGCCCAGACTCGAGCCGACATGAACACCGTGCAAGCAATGTCCGACCAACTGCAAGCGCAGACGCTGCCAGCATTGCCTGGCGCCCTCGGTATGCCCCCAGACGAATTCAAGGATTACATGGGAACGAACTTCCCGGACGTCGACAATGGCGTGTCGCAGTTGAACACGATCCTGCCCAAGTTTCAGGATCTCGTCGGCGGACTGGAGATGCAGGCTCCGAACTTCCGCAAAGCCGATGAGATCCCAACGAACTTTCTGCCGAGCACGACGGTGCCGTTCCTGTTCTTGATCCCCGGTGCGGCGCTGTTCCTCCTCGCCGGCAGCGCCCTCGTTCTCGGCCGGGAGAAACTGGCTCGGGCAACCCTCGTAGTGAGCGCCGTCGTCGGAATTGTGTTCATCGTTGCGCCCCTCGTGCTGTCGGTACCGAGCAAGGCCACAGCCGTCGATGATCTGACCACAGCGTTCGGCCCGGTGTTCACGGACCAGGGGGCGGCGGCGGCACGGTCGGACATGGATGTCATTCAGAACATGTCCAACCAATTGCAGCAGCAGACCCTGCCGGCGCTAGCGGGTGCTCTCGACATGAATCCCACACAGTTCCAAGGTTTCATGGTGCAGAACTACCCCGCCGTCGCCACCGGTGTCTCGCAGTTGAACACGATTCTTCCCCGCTTCCAAGGTCTGGTTTCCGCCATCGAGGACAATGTCGGGAGCTTCCAGAAGGCAGCAAGTATTCCCACTGCCGGCACCGCGACGACGACACTGTCATGGTGGTTCTTCGCGCCTGGCATCATTCTGCTGGCCATCGGTGGGATCGGGATCGCCACGCCGCCGGTCACGCGCAGGAGAGTCACCATGCAGCAGGAGCGGGAGAAGAGACAGGTACTGAGCACCACATAGACAAGCATGCCGCCGTACAACTCGCCCCCTTTCGGAGAATACTTACCAAAGAGACGAGCTGTACGGCGGCTAAGGAGTGATTCCTGTGCGTATCGAACTGCGGACCTCACCCGGCTGCCCGCACGCCGACTCTGCACGCCGACTCGTGAGTGCTTGTCTGGTCGATCTGGGCATCGATGATGTTGCGATCATCGAGATCGTCGGCCAATACGCATCACCGACAGTGTTAGTCGACGGCCTCGACGTGATGCGCCCCGAGGGTACGCACCTGTGCGACAGCGTGTGCCGGCTGGACGTTCCTACACCGCAGCGCGTTCTGGCCGCGTTACGGGCCAGTGCCAGTGCGAATCCGCGGACGCCGAGATCATCCCCGCCATGCTGATCGATACGCACCTGAACAATGCACAAGGCACGTCGACCGAATCGCCCGGCGTGCAGTAGTCGAGCTGATTTCGAAGCGTCCACACCGAGGAGTACCGGACTGGACCTCGCCGACCCGCTCCAGGCCATGCAGCCTGTGGGCGAGATCTTCCGCGCGGAGTACGGGATGACCCCCAGCGAATATCGCCAGCGCGCCCTTCGCCTCTCCTAGTGCGCCGTGCGGAAATCAACTTGACAGTCACCCCTGAACCGATGTCACTCCGCTTTCACGCCTTGCCGCGGCAAGGACGACCAAATTCCGAAGGCCACCACAGGCCCTGAGTAGATCGTTCAATCCGATGAATTCTCGCGAGTATCGCAGATGGTCCCAGCGGCGACGCGCCGCATGGGCCGAGGTCAACCGCACGCACAAGCATCGCGACACCGAGGCGGAGCGCCTCATCGAGTTCGCCAGTATGTGGGCACCATACGGCGGTCCGGAGGAGGAAGAGATCCTCGTTCACTTCGGAATGTCGCGGCTCCGGTTCATCGAACGTTTGTGGCAGGTCATACCTGATTCCAACTGCGCTCAAGGGGAAATACGCAGTTTAGCGGGCACATACCCCGCACCCCCTGCGAACGGACGATCCTCGTCTCGTTCCGTGAGTCGCTCGGCGGGTCACGTGGACGGATCGGGCGGCTGGCGATCCGACAGATCCCAGGCAGTTACGCAAACTTGAGCACGCGCCTCACATAGGAACGAAATGTGGAACAGTCTTTGTGACAACGACATTCTGGACTTTGCGCTTCTTTGGGAACCGCTTGGTGGGCCGGCTCCGAGGGATGTCACTGCCGCATTCGCAATCGACATCAACGAGTACGAACGCCGACTAGCAGCAGCTGTCGGGTTCCAAGTGTCCCAACTTCGGAAAGGTGACACCTCCCGTGAGTTCGTCTACGGGCTGTCTGCGATATCGGCGCTTGATCGAAATCCACTGCGAGTGGGTGACATATGAGCAACAACATCGTCTAATGGCTCGTATCCGAAGCCATGTCCCACGGCGCACTAGCTCCCGCTGCACCAATCGGTAGCTCGATTCCCCACAGATCTCACGCATTCGCACACGACAGGATCCCCGTGCCCACCTTGTTCCTCCATGCCCTCATCGCGATTTTCAGCCTCATCACAGGTCGGTCATGCATGTCGCCACGCGCGCTGATTCGACAGCTCGCGTACGCACGAGCAACCTCGTCGTGGTTGGCCGCGACGGCTTACCGAGACCCCTCACAAGACGACTCGAGGGCATCGTGGTCAGCGGTAGGCTCATCACCGATGTAAGCGATGATCGGCGTGCCGCGTGAACCAGTTGGTGGAGCGCGGACCGCCAGATCGAGTCGGCGGTAGAAGATGGTCCAAGGTCATGCCCCCTCGTTGAGGAGGCGGTCCAGTCGATGACCAACCCGGACGGACCGCCACCTTCTCAGGGTGTGAGCCCACTGATCAGGGTGGAACTCGAATCCGAGGGGTTCGAGGACGTGAGTGAGATCGGGCGCGGTGGATTCGGCGTGGTCTATCGGTGCCAGGAAACGGCGCTCGCCCGCACTGTCGCGGTCAAGGTGCTGCGCTCGGACCTCGACCAGGAGGACTACGCTCGGTTCTTCCGCGAGCAGCGCGCGATGGGACAGTTGTCAGGACACCCGAACATCGGCAATGTCCTGCGTGCCGGTGATCATGTTGCGCGCCAGGGGCTGCTAGTGCAGCGATCGGCGGTGGTCCGGGCTGGGTCGACCCTCACCAGCGGTGGAGACCGCCTCGCCCGCGTTGCCGGGCTGGGCGCCGAGGGCGGGGTGGTCTAGATTGCCACGGGTTTCGGGACTGCTCGACACTGCAACCAGAAACACGATCAGTGCGCCGATGAGGAAGATCGCGAGGCGTCCGGGCACATCGTCGATGGTGGGACTGAGGAGGTTCACGAACGTGGGTGTCAGTCCACCGAGCATGAACCCTGTGTTCCACGAGACTGCGGTGCCTCGGGAGCGTAGCGCCGTTGGGTATCGCTCGTTGAGGAAGGCCATCACTGGCGCGTAGGCGGCGTTGGCGAGCATTGCAAGTAGGCAGGCCCACAGCATGACCGCACCGGTACTCGTCGGGTTGGTCTTCGCCAGGGTCAGGGTGATCAGTGGCAGCGCCACGAGGTTGATTGCACCGAGCCCGAGCATCGTTTTGCGGCGCCCGATTCGTTCGCTCAACTCACCGGCTGCAGTGGCGGACAGGACCACGACCAGGCTCGAGACAAGGAGCACGGTACCGCGGCTGCTGGCCGGCATCTCGATCGTCGAGTCGAGCAGGGTGGGCAGGAAGCCTGAGGTGAGGTAGTACTGGGCGCCCGCGCCTGCGGTAACGGCAATGTTGATGAGGAGGATCTTTCGGTAGCGCCCGGCCACGAGGTCTCGGAATCGTGTTCGTTTGGTGTTGTTCGCTGTCGGGTTGGTGTGTGCGCGCGTCTTAGCGCGAGCCTGCTCGGCCAGCCAGAGGGGAGATTCTTCGACCTTACGTAGCACGAACAGGCTCAGCAGTGCACCGAGGAGGCCGCTGAAGAACATGAAACGCCAACCGAGTTCGTCGAAAGCATCGCCTGCGAAGAATGTGCTGACAACGAGGAAGACGATGCTCGCCATGGCCGCGCCGAGACCCGCGCCGCCGCCGCCGACGAGGCCGCTCATCAGTCCCCGCCACCGTGGGGCCACGCTCTCAATGCCCAGGGTGTGAGTCGTTGCGGTGACACCGCCGACGAAGAGCCCCTGGATGATGCGGAGGACGATGAAGATGATCGGTGCGACTACCCCGATGGTGGCATACGTGGGAACTAGGCCCATGGCCGCTGTGGAGAGGCCGACGCCGGCGAGGACGGTGACCATGATGGCCTTGCGGCCCTTTCGGTCGGCAAGTTCCCCAAAGACGGCGGCTCCTGCCGGACGCATGAGGACACTGACGGCAAAAGAAGCGAATACCGCTGCCAGACTGAGTGTCTCACTGTGTGCTGGGAAGATTTGGCGGCCGACCGGGCCGGCCACGTAGAGGAGCAGGAATAGGTCGAACAGGTCAAATGCCCAGCCAGCTACGGAAGCGAATGCTGCGGCCAGCGGCGCCTTCGGCACACTTTGTTGTCCTGAGGTCCTGTCGTCATGTTGTGACATGTCAATTTGCCCATCTGGGAGAGGTCAGATACATCAGCCCGGGTCTAATAGTCCAATCCGGACCGTACGTTTCGGATGGCGTGAACCATATCGTCCTGTTTAGACGGTGTCAATGACTGAATGTGCTGGTCAGCGCGATCATGCACCGCTTACTCGCGCACTGCTTCCACCGACCCGCAGGCGGGACCCGCGTGTGTCCCCCACGCCACACCTGGTGTCGGTCTCGTCAGACCGCGGGCCGCGCGTGGTGAGCGATGAGTCGCCGACAGGACCTTCGCGACTTCGTGGCCCACCGAATGAGGATGGGCGGTGTGTGCAAGCGCAGATCCGCCACTTCCTCTGAGATCTAGGCGAGTAGCGCCTTCAGCGTCCTGTCGTTGACCTCGGAAACCTCACCCACAGCATCGACGGTGACGAGTTGCTCGGCGTAGAAGTCCAGCAGTGGGAGTGTTTCCGCCCGATAGACTTCGAGGCGATTGCGGATCACGTCTTCGGTGTCGTCAACGCGCCCGCGCTCGAGCATCCGCTGCACGGCGTCGTCGCTGTCGATCCTGAACTCCACGACACTGTCGAGTTCCTCCCCCCGGCCGGAGAGGATCTGTAGGAGCGCATTGGCCTGCATGACCGAGCGAGGGAATCCGTCGAGCAGAAACCCGGCCGCAGTGTCTGGGTCGGACAGGCGCCCCCGCACCATGGCAATGGTCAATTCGGGTGGCACGAGGTCACCGGCGTCCAGGTGCTGTTTCGCTGTCGCTCCCAGCGGCGTCCCCTCGCCGATGTTGGCGCGGAACAAGTCTCCGGTCGAGATATGGGGGACTGCGAGATACTCCGACAACAACTTTGCCTGGGTTCCTTTTCCGGCGCCGGGTGGGCCGCACAGCACGACTCTCATGGAAGCGTCCTTTCATCGGGTTGCATTGGAGTTTTTTTCGCGGTCTTCCCGCGGACAGTTCGTCGTCGCTACGTTCGGTGAGGGTGCCCCTGACCGCGCAGTTCGAGAGAACATGCGGTGATCGCGACGCGGCAGCCCCCTGCCGATCAGCATTTCGCTCCGCGCTCCGACGTGCGGACGGACGTCGCGAACGGTGGGTCAGGTCTGGGTTGGATGAATGCTGCCGGTGGTCGAGGACAGGGACTGCCCATCGCCGCCGCACTGGGCAGCGATGATCTCGGCAGCGATGGAGACAGCGGTTTCTTCCGGTGTGCGCGACCCGAGGTTCAGCCCGATGGGTGAACGTAGTCGCGTGATTTCGTGAGAGCCGAGTCCGGCTTCGCGGAGATTCGCCACCCGCTTGTGGTGTGTGCGTCGAGATCCCATCGCTCCGATGTAGGCCGGGCGGTGATCACCCCAATCGTCGCCGAGCACCATCCGCAGGAGTGGGGTATCGAACTTTTCATCGTGGGTCAGGACGATGAGGACCGTACGGTAGTCGACTCGGCCGGCGTCTCGTTCGGCCGCGATGTATCGATGCGGCCAGTCGACCACGACGTCGTCCGCGTCCGGGAAGCGGGCCTGCGTCGCGAAGAGGGGGCGGGCGTCGCACACGGTGACGCGATAGCCGAGAAACTTCCCCATCCGAGCTGCGGCAGCGGCGAAGTCGATGGCTCCGACGACGATCATTCGTGGTGGCGGAGCGAAGGAGCGGAGGAAGACGTCCATACCTGCGCCGAGCCGTTCGCCGTCCGGTCCGTAGTGCAGCACCGAACTCCTGCCGTGGGCCAGTAACCCACGGCCGTCCTCGGTCACGGCGCGATCGGTGCGGGATGAACCCAGCGATCCGAGTGTCGAGGAGGAGTCGAGTACCAGCCGCTGGCCGATCCGATCTGGTTCGGGGTGACGAATGACGGTGGCGATGGCGATGGGCTCGAGGGAATGCACCGAGCCGACGACCGATGTCAGAGATGGGAAGGTGCCGGCATCGATGCGTTCGACGAAGACATCGAGGACTCCGCCGCAGGTGAGTCCTACGTCGAATGCCTCGTTGTCGGTGACGCCGTAGCGGGCCAACTGCGGGATGCCGTCGGTGAGGACGTCCTGTGCCAGCTCGTAGACGGCGCCCTCGACGCATCCTCCCGAGACACTGCCGTAGACCCCGTCTGGTCCGACCAGCAGTGCAGCTCCCGGTTGTTGTGGGGCGGAATGCCAGGTCTGCACCACAGTGGCCAGGGCGGTGGGCTCACCGGCCTCCCAGTGCCGTGCCAGATGTGGCAGCAGCTCTCGCACGTGCGACTACCTCCTTGCCAGGTCTACCTCGTCCGCTTACGTCCGGAACTTGCTAGCGGTTTCGACGGTGCGCTTCCCGGTACTTCCTCGTGCGATTCCTGGTCCGTTTCATGAGGTCACGGGCTCGGTCGGCGAGGGCGGCGACGACAATAGCGACGGCGCTCGGCGGCTGAGACGTCACGCCATCCGGTTCGGCCCCTGATGCGACCTGGTCGACTGCGCGCGCGAAGTCTTCGAACATCCGGCGGCTGACGTCGCCGGCCAGAGATCGGCCGAAGCCGGCGATCCGGCCGGTGAGGAACACGCTTGCTTCGGCTCGCAGTGTCGTTCCCGCGGCGGAGGGCGACGCGGTCATCACGATTCCGGCTTGGGCACCTCCACCACCTTTGTCCTTACCTTGGGCATTCATGGCGATCCGGTCGGCAGACTGATCGAGAACGTGTGCGATCCCGTTGAACGACAGCCGCACGGGGCCGAGTGCGATTCGCGCGCGGCCGCGGTACCAGTTGTCACCGAGTTCGTCGGTCAGCTCTGCCCCGGGGAGGCAACGGGCCAGCAGACGCACGTCCGCGAAGACCCGCGCCACATCCTCGGGACTGGCGGTGAGGTCCTTCGTGACGTCGATCTGAATGGTCGGTTCACCTGAGGGCAGAGCAATCTCCTCGGGGCGGGGCTCTGCGTCCGGCTCGACTACGGAGTCGTCGTCGACGCCCGCTGCACCGGAAGACCCGGCCGGTGATCGTCCGACCAGGGTGCGGTGGCCGCAGTTGCCCGGGGCCGGAATCCCCTCGCGGTAGGTCTCGGCTACGTCGTGGACCGCATCGATGATGTTTCGGTAGCCGGTGCAGCGGCACAAGACTCCGGACAGCTCGGCGGGCAAGTCCTCCCGTTTCACGTCCGGCTGGTGCTCGAGCAGGTCGTAGGAGCTCATCAGGAAGCCCGGCGTGCAGAATCCGCACTGGAGACCATGATGGTGGCCGAACGCCTCCTGCAGAGGGTGGAGGTCGTCGGGCCGGCCGAGTCCCTCCACTGTGGTGATTTCCGCGCCGTCGAGTTGGACGGCGAACAGCAGACACGCGCGAGCGGCCTCACCGTCGACAAGCACCGTGCACATGCCGCAGATGCCGTGCTCGCATCCGACGTGGGTACCGGTCAGACCGAGGTGGTCGCGAAGCGCATCGGAAAGGGTGATTCGGGCGGGCAACGACATCGTCACAGGACTGCCGTTGATGGTCATACTCACCTCGACCGTCTGATCGGCTTCGGTGCGTTCGTAGGCCTTGGGCAAGTTCATGACGGTGACACCTCTGATGTGGAGCGAGATTTCAGGTAGGCGCGGCTGACCTCGCGGGCGAGGATTGCGGCGATGAGCTGCCGGCGGTAGGCCGCGCTGGCGTGGGCGTCGCCGCCGGTATCGACGACATCGGCGGCGATGTCATCGGCGTGCTGTGCCAGGGCTCGGCGCAACTCGGATTCTGTGGGCGATGGGCCAAGCTGCTCGAGTGCGTTGTTGAGCTGGGCCGAGATATCGACGGTCACTGCGTGGTCAGCGATACCGAAACAGGTGATCCGGGCCTCGACAGTGCTACCGCCCGAGCGCACCCTCGCTGCGACACCGGCGAGGGCGAAGTCGCCGTGACGGCGGGCGAACTCACCGAAGCCGAATCCTTCATCATCGGCCGCCACGGGGAAGAGTGTCTCGGTCAGCAGTTCGTCGGGCTCGATCACCGTGGACATCGCACCGGTGAAGAACTCGGAGGCGGGCACCTCGCGACGCCCCCGAGCGCTGGTCAGCACCAGGGTGGCATCGAGACACGATGCGACCGCGGGGAGTTCGGCAGACGGGTCGGCATGCGCGATGCTGCCGCACACCGTGCCGCGGCTACGGATCTCGCGATGCCCGATCCAGGGCAGCGCGAGCCGCAGCAGCGGCACCAGGGCCGAGAGGTCATCGTTCTGCACCCGGCGTTGGCGCACGGTAGCACCGACGCGGATCGAACCGTTTCTGCGGGAGAGGGTGTTCAGCTCGGGCACGGCATTGATATCGACGAGGGTGGCTGGTCGCCCCATCCGCATCGCGAGAACCGGCACGAGCGACTGACCTCCGGCCAGTACCTTGGCACCGTCGCGACCGAGTTCGGCGACAGTGTCGTCGATCGTTCCGGGGCGCACGTAGGCGAATGGGGCGGCCTTCATTACCTGATCACCGTCCCTGGAACTGAGGTACACGCTTTTCGCCGAAGGCCTTGACGCCCTCGGCGAAGTCGTGGGTAGCGCGCAACATCGAGTACGCCTTGCGCTCGAGTTCGATACCGGTATAGAGCGGTCCATCGACGCCCCGGTCGAGCACTTCCTTGGCCGTGCGCAGGGCGGCGGGCGAGTAGCCGAGCATTACGGTGACGACCTTGTCGACGGTCTTCTCGAGCTCTTCGGCGTCCGCGCAGTTGTGGGACGTCAGACCCCAGTCGAGGGCCTGCTGCCCCGTGATCCGCTTGCCGGTCAGGATGTGGAACTTGGCGCGAGAGAGCCCGATCAGCCGGGCGAGGCGCTGTGTGCCGCCGCTGCCCGGGATCATGCCCAGCGTCATTTCGGGAAGGGCGAAGCGGGACCGGTCGGTGGCGATGCGGATGTCGGCGGACAGTGCGAGCTCGAGCCCGACGCCGAAGCAATACCCGTCGATGGCGACGATGACCGGTTTGGGACTACGCGCCGGTGCCGTGATGTCCTGCCCGAGATCGGTCAGGTCGATCGGCTCGACTTCGAGGAACCCGGCGATGTCACCGCCGGAGGTGAAGTGCTCACCCTCGGCGCGGATGACGACGACCTGAATGTCTTTGTTCGCGTCGATCTCGGCGAAGCGTTCGGCCATCACCCGCCGTGTTTCCATCGTGATGATGTTGAAGCGGCCGTTGTCGATGGTGAGGTTGGCTACGCGACCCTCGTGGCTGCGTTCGAGCCGGATTTCGCCTCCGGTGAGTGCCATTTTCAAGTTCCCTTCGTGGAGTTGAGCAGTTGGTGCAGGACATTTCCGTGCAGCGGTAGTGACGTGATATCCACGCCATCGGGGGCGAGCGCATCGGCGACCGCATTGGCGATCGCGACGGGAAGGCTCATCGAGCTGCCCTCGCCGCAGCCCTTGGCGCCGAGCCGAGTCAGTGGTGACGGTGTCTCGAGGTGATCGCTGGTGAGTGGGAAGCAGGCTTCGGCCGAGGTCGGGCACAGGTAGTCCATGAAGGTTCCGGCGGTCGGCTGTCCGGACTCCGAGTACGTCATCTCTTCGAACATGGCGCCGCCGAGTGCTTGTGCGAGTGCCCCGTGCACTTGACCGTCGAGCAGCGTCTTGTTCAGGATTGTTCCGGCATCGTGCACGCTCGACAGCTGATCGATGGTGATCTTCAAGGTTTCCTTGTCGATGCGCACGACGACGACTTCGGCGACGAACCCGTAGCAGAGACTGGAGTTGATCTGGTCGGTGCGCGATGCAGCCTTCGATTGTGGTGGGGTGAAGGCTGCTTCCTCGTAGAGCCGGGCCGAGAAACCTTCCGGCAACGAGCCCGGGTCCCAGTGCACGAGGCCGGCGGCGTGCCGGAAACTCACAGACCGTTCGGGGTCGTCGGTGACACGGACCAGGCCGTCGGCAAGCTCGAGCGTCTCGGGTTCGGCCTGGAGCAGTACCGATCCGGCCACCTTGACGGTGTCGACGATCCGATCGGCCGCTTCGAGTAAGGCACTGGTCAGCAGGGGCGCGAATCGTGAGGAGTAGCTACCGGAGCTGATCGTCCACGGTGTGCTGGCGGTGTCCATTTCCACGCGGGGACGAACCTGCTGCACGGGCAGCCCCAAATGCTTGGCGACGATGTCTCGGGCGACGGTCGCGTGGCCCTGGCCCTGTGGGACAGTTCCCAGCAGGACGGACACGACGCCCTGGGGATCCACGGCGATCCGGACGTGTTCGGTCGAGCCGGACTTGCCGCGTTTGGCGGTGCGGTCCTCGACCGGTGTAGCGAGGCCGATGTAGCCGATGTTCGTCGCGGACGGGTCGACGATTGTGGCGATCCCGATGCCCATCCACTCGCCATTTTCTCGGGCGACGAGTTGTTCCTTGCGCCGTTGCGCGTAGTCAACGTTGTCGAGGGCCAACTCCAGTGCCCGGTGGTAGTCGCCGGAGTCGTAGATTCCGCCGCTCGGTGTCGCGTAAGGGAAGGCGTCGGTGGTGACGATATTTCGCCGACGGATGTCGGCCGGATCGATGTCCAAGGAATCAGCGATGTTGTCCATCAGCCGTTCGAGGCCGAAATACAGTTGCTGACCGCCGAAGCCGCGGTTGAGACCGGTGGGCGCCTTGTTGGTGACCACCGCTCGCGCACGGATTTCGACAGCGCTGATCTGATATGCCCCGGTGATGTTGCCGAAGCAGCGATACAGGGTGCTCGGCTCCGGCGGCCGCAGGTATGCACCCACATTGTCGATGAGGTCGACACGCAAGGCATTCACCACACCGTCGTCGTCGACGGCGGCGGAATAGGTCATCAGTCGATCCGACCCGGAGGAACTGGCGAGCTGGTGTTCGAGGCGGTCCTCGGTCCATCGCACCGGTCGGCCGGCATGCTTGCTGGCCAGAGCCATCAGTGCGATGTACGGGTAGATGGCCGACTTGATTCCGTAGCTTCCGCCGATGTCGGCGGGCACGATCAACCGCAGCGAGGACGTGGGGACGCCGAGGGACCCCGCGACGACCGGCGCCATCGAGAAGGGGCCGTGGAAGTTCGAGTGGGCGGTGATTTCGGGGCCGTCGACGCCGTCGCGCCATTCGGCGACCACGACATAACACTCCATGGGGGTGGAGGAGTACCGCGGGAACGAGTAGCTACGGGTAATGACGTGCTTTGCCTCCGCGAATGCCTTGTCCACTTCACCGAATGCGAAGATACGGTCGGTGGCCACGTTGCTATCCGCCTGGTCGTGCAGCAGCGGCGCATCGGCTTCGAGTGCCTTGTCCGTGCGCACCACGGCGGGGAGCGGTTCGTAGTCGATGTCGACGAATTCCGCGGCGTCTTCCGCGAGGTAGCGGTCGGTGGCCACCACCACCGCGACGGGCTCGCCGACGAAACGAGTTTTGTCGGTGGCGGTCGGGTAGTACGGCGTAGGTGCCTTCACGGAGAGCGGAAAGGGCTTCAGGGTGGCCATGACCTCCTCGGGGCCGATCACCGCGGCTACCCCGGGACGGCTGCGGGCACGATCGAGGTTGACCGATCGAATTCTGGCGTGCGCGTGTGGACTACGCACCACAGCCGCAACCAGCGTGCCGGGCAGAGGATCGAGGTCATCGAGAAACCGGCCCTGCCCGGTGAGAAGGGCAGCGTCTTCGATTCGGGACAACGCTGTCATTGGGAAATTCCTTCTTCCGAGGCGGCAAGCACGGTGAAGTTGCCTTCGGTGAGTTGGCGGCGGAGGACCTTGCCGACCGCCGACTTGGGAATCTGGTCGACAACCACGAATCGTTTGGGCCGTTTCAGCGAGGGAAGCCCAGACTCCTCGTGCGCGAACCGAGTGATTCTGGTGAGGGTCTCGGAAGGGGTGGCGCCGCGGGAGCCGACAACGAACGCGGTGACGGCCTGCCCCCACTTGTCATGAGGAGTGCCGAGTACGACGACCTCGTCGCAGTCGGCACTCGCCGCCAGCGCATCGGCGATTTCGTCGGGGTAGATGTTCTCGCCACCGGAGTTGATCATGTCGTCCACACGTCCGGCGATCCACAGGTCACCGTCCTCGTCTGCCGTGGCCAGATCTCCGGTGAGATACCAACCGTCCCGGATCGACTTGCGATCGGCGTCGGGGCGATGCCAATATCCGGTGAAGGCCTCCGGGCTTGCCATCGAGACGGCGACCTGGCCCTGCTCCCCCGGAGCCACGATCTCGTGCGGCGATGCGTCCGGGTGCGGGTCGAGCAGGCGCACCCGGGAGAAGACCCCGGCCCTGCCCGCGCAGCCGGGCTTGTCTGCACCGGCGGGTCCCACGCTGAAGGTGTAGATCTCGGTACTTCCGAAGTGATTGACGAACCGTTCCGGTTGGAGCAGTTCAGAAAGCCGCTGGGCCACAGTGGGGGTCATCATCGCGCCGGCGTAGGCCAGCTTTCGGATCGATGTCGCCTCACCCAGGCGCCCCGTCTGCAACAGCGACCAGTAGATGGTCGGTACGAGATAGAGGGCACTGATCTTCTCGCGCGTAATGAGTTCCAACGACTCTTCGGCCTCAAAACCATTCTGCGGCACCCAGGTTCCAGCAGCGAGGATACTCGCCAGAAGGCTGCGCAGACCCATGGTGTGGAAGAGCGGCATGACACCGAGCGTTGACTCCCCCGGCGCGTGACCGGTTTGGATCAGATGCGCCACGGCGGCATGGAACTCGGCGCGATGAGTTCGGGGCACACCCTTTGGGCGACCGGTGGTACCCGAGGTGTAGAGCATGACGCTGATGTCGTCTTCGGTCGGGACGACCGGTAGTGCCGCGGGTGGTACAAGCGCGGCGACATAGAGCACCGAAACCATCCCCTCCGGCGTGTTCGCGAGGTTCCCCGCCCAGACCACAGTCGGTGGTTTCCCCACTTGCCCCAGCGCCCTCTCTGCCAGGTTGTGCGTGGCTTCATCGACCGCGATGAGCGCGGGATCGCAATCGGTGATGCAGTAGGCCAGTTCCTCGACGGCGAATCTCTTGGACAGCGGGAGAGAGATGACCCGCGCCTTCTGCGCCGCCAGGTGGAGCGTCGCGAGGGGTTCTCCGCCTTCCACTAGGAAAATTGCCCGGGTGCCTTCCGTCGCACCCAGCGAGTGCAATGCGCGGGCGACCTGATCAGTGCGCGTATCCCATTCGGCGTAGGTCATCGGTTCGGGACCACCTACCGCACGACGATGGGGGTACCGCTCCGCCGTCCATCGGAACGCTGTTGCAAGGTCCATCTGGCGACTCCCGACCGTATGTTTCGGATCATCTGATTTGTACGGTCGAAATCTACGATATGCTTAGGACTGTGTCAAACGTGAAACTGGCGCCGATCTCTTACGTTGTGCTCGGCATGGTCGCGATGCGCGGACCATCCACGTCCTACGAGCTCAAACGGGCCTGCGGCAGGACGGTGGGCTACTTCTGGCCTTTCCCTCACGCACAGCTCTATTCGGAGCCGAAACGCCTGGTCGACCTTGGGCTCCTCGCAGTGGACAGCGAGGAGGAAGGTCGTCGGCGTCAGACCTACACCGTGACTGACGCCGGGAGAGCCGCGCTTCGGGACTGGCTCGCGGAGTCGACCAACGAACCGATGCAGGTGCGAGACGTCGCCGAGCTCAAGCTGTTCTTCGGCGAGTTCGCGCAGCCGAACGACATCTTGGTCCTGGCCCGGGAGCAGGTGGCCCAGCACCGCGAGCGAATCGCGATCTACGAGAACATGCAAGGGCGTTTCGGCGAACGCGAGGACATCGCCGACCGGATGGTCCCACTGCGACTTGGCCTCGCGATGGAAGAGGCGGCCCTCAACTTCTGGGAGCAGCTGGAGAAGGAACGCAGCTAGAAGCGGGCACGAGGGGCATCGCCATACTCGGTGCCAGCGGAGAAGGCCGGCGCATACCGCGGTAGCGATAGGAATACCCGCGACAGAAGCTCGGGGCACCTCTCCAGCGTCGACGTCACCCACCTAGTGGACCGATTCGGACGACTCGCCAAGATCTGCGCATACCGATCACGAAAAGTGTTCGCTGCGGGCACATACGGCATCCAGGAGACGGTGCTGCCCGCCCCTCGCCGTACCGGCGACCAAGGAAGATCGTGCGCCGGGTCGCGATTGCGGGGTCCACCACCTCGGATCCGCGAGACCCGGTCCCTCGGAGCCGAACCGCCGATTGGCCGAATCCTCAGAATTCCCGTTCTTTCCGCCCACCCGAGGTCCTGCTCTGAGGGACTCAGCTCGGCGTTGATGACCGGTACCTGCTCGGGTCGAAGGCACAGCCGTCCGGTGTGCCCCATCGCCGCGGTCTCGGCCAGGGCGTTGCGGAGCCGGGCGAGGTCGATTTCCGGGGTGGGGCCGTCGATCGGGGCGGCGATGCCGGCGAGACGGCTGTGGTGGGTGAGTACCGAGCGGGGATGAGCCAAGGCGAGGGGGTCGGCGCCGATTCCGGTGTCGCGCCGGTAGTCACCGACCCCGAACGCCAACCGTGCGGTGGCGTCGGAGGCGGCGACGGCGCGGCTGTGGTCCAGCGCGGCGGCGGATTCGATCATGGCAATGACCGGGGTGCCGGCGGGTAGGCGGGCGGCGGTCACGTCGACGTGGGAGGCGTTTTCGGTCTTGGCGAGCACGATCCCGAGCAGACCCACCGCCCCGTCCAGGGCGGTGAGATCGCGGCGCCAGTGTTCGGTCTCGTCGACGCTGTTGATCCGCACCCACGCGTGCCCACTGTGGTCGAGCCAGTCCCGGGCGCTGCGGCGGGCCTGTGTTTGTTCGGTGCGGCGAGCCCGTCTTCGAGGTCGAGGATCAACGCATCCGCCCCGACCTGCTCGGCGTCGGTGATGCGGTGCGGCTTGTCGGCCGGGACCAGCAGCCAGGACCGGGCGGCGACCGCGCCGATCCGGAAGGGCTGCCGGGTGCCCGGGTCAGTGGCGGATGTGCTCATCGGATTCCTTCTGCACCTCTTCGGCAACCTCACCGAGAGACTCGGTACCGGTTTCCGGTGCCCAGGCCCAGCAGATGAAGCCACCGATGGTCAACACGACGACGCACGCGATCAGTGCCACGTTGACGCTGTACTGGGCCACGATGATCGGGAGCAGGAAGGTGCTGGCGGCGGAGCCGATGCGGCTGGCGGCAACCGCGATCCCGACGCCGGAGGCGCGCAGGTCGGTGGGGAACAGCTCTGGGGGGTAGACGTATTCGAGGTTTACCGCGGCGGCCAGGACCAACGCGAACAGCGCGAAGATGACCACGGCGACGATCGGACTGGTCTCGGCGAACGCGACCAGGGCCGCGAGCAGGGCCGCGCCGAGGAAGAACGTGCCGATCAGGAACGCGCGGCGGGAGATCCGGTCGATGAAGAGCAGGCCGAGGACGGCGCCGATGAGCAGGAAGGTGTTGTAGGCGGCTCCGGCGCCGAGTTTGCTGGTGACCCCCAACGATTCCATCACCTGGGGTGAGAAGGTGCCCAGGGCGAAGAACGGAATGACCTGGCAGACGTAGAAGAGGGCGGCGACGGCGGTGCGCCTGCGGAATTTCGGGGTGAACAGCACCTGGATGCCGCGGCGTTTGATCGTGGTGGTCTCCACCGGGGGTGGGAGCACGCCGGCGCCGAGGTGGGTGCGGACGACGTCGGCGGCCTCCTCGGTGCGGCCGTGCTGGGTCAGCCACAGCGGGGACTCGGGCACGCCGAGCCGGAACCAGAAGATCAGCAGAGCGGGAAGGGCGCTGGCGGCGAGCATGTATCGCCAGGATTCGCCGTGGAGTTGGGTGAGGAGGTAGCCGACGAGGTAGGCGGCAACGTAGCCGGTGGCCCAGGCCACGGCGAGCAGGCTCATCAGTCGGCCGCGGAAGCTGCGGGGGGCGTGTTCGGTGACAAGGGATTTGCTCACGACGTAGTCGGCGCCGAGGACCACCCCGATCAGGAGCCGCAGAACCAGGAGTTGCCAGGGCGATTCGATGAAGAACTGGATCGCGGACAGGACCGCGAAGAGGAGCATGTCCCACGCGAAGATGCCGCGGCGGCCGATCCGGTCGGCGATCGGGCCGGTGACGATCGCGCCGACGAACAGGCCGGCGAGGGTGGCGGCACCGAGCAGACCGATCCACAGCGGGGTCAGGCCGAGGGCGCCGGTGGAGGCGGTGATGACGATACCGATGATGCCGAGAATGAAGCCGTCACTGAACTGGCCGCCGGTGCCGGCGATGGTGACCTTGATCTGGAACTTCGTCAGCGGGGCGTCTTCGTAGGCGACCGGTGCGGTGCGTTGAGCGAGATTAGTCATGGCGGGCACCATTCGAGACGGGGGCGGTCGGCGCCTGATCGTGGAAGCGGGTGGTGGAGGCTTCGTAGCCGGTGGTGGCGGCGAGGGTGACCCAGGAGTCGAGGGCGCCACGGAGGTTTTCCTCGCGGCGCGGTCCGTCCCAGGTGATGCCGGCGACGCACCGGTGGGCGAACGAGGTTGCGGCGGCGGTGATGTCGGCGAGGATGGTGATGATCGAGTCGACGATCACCGGTTCCATGATGTTCAGTTCCAGCTCGCCGGCGGCGACGGCGCACTGCACGGTGTGGGCCGCGCCGCGGATCCGGTAGCTCAGCTGCATCACGTACTCGGGTATCGCCGGATTGACCTTGGCCGGCATGATCGACGACCCGGCCTGCACGGCCGGGATGGTCAGGTCCCCGAAGCCGCCCGCCGGACCGGAGGAGAGCAGCCGGATGTCGGCGGCGATCTTCGCCATGGTCAGGCCGGCGCGGGCGCCGGCATCGGCGATGGCCGCATACGGGTCGAGGTTGGCCAGGGCGTCGAACAGATCGGGGGCCGGGTGCAGGTCGCGGCCGGTCACCGACGCGAGTCCGCGGACCGCGATCGCGCGGTAGCCCACCGGTGCCCCGAGCCCGGTCCCGACCGCGGTCGCCCCGAGCGCCACGGCATGCATCTCCGCGACCGCGTCGCCGAGGGCGCCGGCGGTGCGGCGGATCGCGGCGGCCTGGGCGCGGTGGGACTGGCCCGCGGTGAGGGTCACCGCATCGCGCACGCAGGTGCGACCCAGATGCGGGGTCTGATCGAACTCGGCGCCCTTCGCCTCCAGCGCGGTCGCCAGCTGCCCGAGCGCCTCGAGCGGCTCGCACGCCAGATCCAGCACCGTCAATGCCATCGCGGTCGGGTAGGTGTCGTTCGTCGACTGCGAGGCGTTGACGTGGTCGTTCGGGTGAACCGGCTCGCCGAGCAGCTGGGAGGCCCGGGCCGCGATGACCTCGTTGACGTTCATGTTCGTGGTGGTGCCACCGCCGCCGAGCAGCAGCGCCGACGGGAACTGGCCGGCGTGCGCGCCGGCCGCGATCTCCTCGCACGCCGCGACGATCGCATCCTTGCGGACTTCGTCGAGGACACCGACGTCGTGATTGGCGCGGGCGGCGGCCAGTTTCACCAGGGCATAGTTCCGCACGAAAGTGGGCACATCACCGAAGGTACGACCGGGCCCGGGGAAGTTCCCGAGCGAGAGGGTTGTCTGCTGACCGTAGAGCCGGGTCGCCGGCTCGGCGGTCGTCTGTGCGATGACCATGAGGTGGACCTTTCGTGTGATGCAAACCACTGGGGGAGTGGTGACAACTGTAGGAATCACACGCACTGTGGCCAATCACCCGTGCTTTCACAGCAACACTTTTTTCGCCTTACTGGTCCTTTGTGCATTCTTGATGAAATACTGTTGCTCATACAGCAACGGAAGGGTTGGTGGTGTCGGAAACCAGTGCGGAACGGGTGGCCGCGCTGCTGCGCGCGTTTGGGCGCGGCGGCAACGCCCACGGTGAACACTCCGTCAGCGACCTGGCGCGCGCGGTCGGCCGTGAGCGCAGTCAGGTCTCGCGCATGCTCAAAGCACTCGAGCGTGGCGGTCTGGTCGAGCAGGCCGCCGACAGTAAGCGGTACCGGCTCGGGTGGTCGCTGCTGGTCCTCGCCACCGGCGCGGGCGACACCCCGCTGCTGCGGGCGGTACGGCCGGTCCTGCAGACCCTCGTCTCACGGGTCGGGGAGGTGGCGTTGCTGTCGGTGCAGCAGGGAAACCGGTCCCTGACCGTGCTCCGGGAGGAGTCCCATCAGTCGCTGCGGGCCGGCGGGTGGGTCGGGCGCAGTTCCCCGATGCACTGCACCGCCTCCGGGCGGGCGCTGCTCTTCGACAGCGACGACGACCTCGTCGAGGCACTCACCGCCGAGGACCTGTTGACTCCGATCTCGACGCTCGCCGCTCCGGCCAATCTGGATGTGCTCCTGCAGCGGCTGAAAAATGAACGAGCGCAGGGCTATTCCGTTGCCAGCGAAGAGGTCGAGATCGGCTTGACCTCGGTGAGTACACCCGTGAGGGACAGCAACAACACGATCACCTCCGTCATCAACATCTCCGGGCCCACCTCACGACTCATCACCCACATCGAGGACATCGCCAAACTGCTGAAAGCGGGCAGCGCCACGATCCAACGAAGCCTGACCTCCCCGGAGGTCCCCGTTCTGTCGCCACGGCGAAGATAGACACCTGCTGAGTCCAGGCGCGGCCCGGACGTAGAGCGACGGTCCGTCTCATTTGTCCTATGGTCACCCCTAGTCCCGCTGGCCTCGAGGGCGTTTCTCGGTAGAGCAGGGATACCGGGAGACACACGACCTCCGAACCGGTGGTCCGAGGCCCGGGACCGAGGAAAGCGCTGCGGGACGAGCGCTGTGGCCAGGCCGGCAACCACCTGCCCTATCGAGGTTCCTTGGCCAGTCTGAGGGCGGGTCTACGGGACCTGGAAGATGCCGAACCCCGAACTGACGGGCGGGGACATGATCGTCAACGTCATCCGCCGACGTCGATGAATGTTCGGCGCCGCACCAGACCACACTGAGCACATCATCAACGACTGGACGGGAAGCCTCGGCCCGCACCTGGTCTCGGCGCGACGGTCGTCGGTGGCTACTGCGGAGGCTACTCGACGCCACCGGCTTGCGGTTGGCGATACTGTGCTCATCATGACTGCGCGCGAGGAAAATTGGCGTGATCCTTTGGAGGGACTTCCCATGACCACCGACCTCGAATCACGAATTCGCCAGCTCGAAGACCGCGCCCTCATCAGCGAGCGGGTCATCAAATACGCGATGGCCGTCGACCGTGCCGACTGGGAGATGTTCGCCGACTGCTTCACCGATCCCGTGCACGCCGACTACTCCGAGAACGGGATGCCTGCAGCAGATTTCGCCCGCGACGACTTGGTCGGCATTGTTCGCGGGGCACTCGGCGGTTACACGGCAACTCAGCACCTCAGCACCAACCACGTCATCGAGTTCGACGAAAACGACTCCGACCGGGCGCTCTGCTACTCGTATATGTACGCGCAGCACTACCGCGAGGGCTCCGAGGGTGGGTTCTTCCTGCTGCGCGGCTCGTACACCACCCACATGCTCCGCACATCGGATGGCTGGCGTATCGAGAGTCTGACCCAGCACGTCAGCTGGTCCGACGGCGAATAGACACCGTCATGGAAGCCACGGACCGCTTCCAGACGGAGCGGGCAGGATCTTGGAGACCCTGCCGATGTACCCCCTGTGTCCAGCGTCGCCCCCTGCCGTGGACACCCTGTGCCCCACCGTGACCCAGACTGTCCCTCACACAGACTGTTGGATGCCGGGAAGCACGCCGCCCAAGTGCGCCGGGCCTGGGCCAGTGCCTCCGGCACGCGGTCGGGGCCGGACAGAAGTCGTCGTGCGGACACCCGCACCAGCGCCCCGAATCGGCGCGTACCGATGCCGGCGGCAAACTCCTCGCGCCGTTGCTTGTTCGTCGGATCGAACCGGAGCGGGATCAGGCTCGCCGCATCACATGGGTGGAGACCTCTCGACCTCGACACGAAACGCACTCGACTCAACCAACTCGCCGGCGACCTGTACACCGATCGGAGTGCGATCGTCCGCATCGCTCTGCGCCGCTTCCTGACCGGGGCAGGCCGATTCCGCCACCCGGTGCTCCGCGAAGACGCCCGCACGGATCTGACTCTGCCGCACCCTCGTGTACGTCCTCGGCCCTTGACAAACCGGCGTACATATCAGGTTCGATGAGGACACCAAACGCCGCCTGGAGGAGCTTGCGGATGAGCCGCCGGGGCTCGGCGCCGCTCCGGGTCGGTATTCGCAGACTCATCGGGTACCCGCACGATGTCGATATTGCGCAGGCACGGCGGGTCGCCGCTGCGGCCTGTGCGCTGCCGCACGATCCGGTCACGCTGAAGCTCGACTTTCCGACGGCGGCCCGCTTTGTCGCACTCGCCGGCCGCTACGAGGCTTCGCCGCGGGACGTGGTCGCGGTCGCGGTGCACCGCTTCCTCGCCGCCCCCGGCGACTACCGGCCGGCGCTGATCGAGGAGGCCGCGGCATCCGGGCTCGACGCGCACCCCATCACCCTGCCCGCGGCACCGCGGTCGATGCGTTCGACGCAGGCGTCGAACCGGCCTCGGGTGCGGCGCTGTATGCGCTCATCTCGGTCCAGCGGGCTACCGAGGTCGGCGCCACCGTCAACGCCGACACCGGCATCAGCTCTATCGAGTTCGTGGAGGGTGAGAAGTCGGCAACTGTGAAGCAAGCTGTGACGAACAACCCGGAGACGGCCGAGGTCGCGATACCCTGGGTACACAGTGTCAAGAGGTGAGTATATGTGCGAATATTCGAGGCTCTGGGTGGGCCGCCCAACTTGTCTGAATCCAGCCGAATAGTGGACCGGTGGTCAGCTCGACGGACGTCGTTGTGAATGCACCATCCCGGGATTGAAGCAGCTGATGGTCGAGTTGGACCCCCTGGCGACACAGCGTGACGTGCCCTACTCTGCTGCGGCAGAACTCGCTGCGAATGGATTTGAGGACGTTCACCAAATCGGTCGCGGTGGCTTCGGCATTGTCTACCGCTGCCGTCAACCGTCTCTGGACCGCACTGTCGCAGTCAAGGTTCTCACGTCCGATCTGGACTCCGAGGATCTCGCCCGATTCTTCCGTGAACAACGTGCGATGGGGCGTTTGTCGGGACATCCGAACATTGTGAACATCTTTGACGTGGGAACCGTAGAGAGCGGACGACCCTTCATCGTCATGCAGTACCACCCGAAGGATTCGTTGGAAGCCCGAATTCGGCGCGACGGTCCGCTCCGGTGGCCCGAGGCCCTTCGGGTGGGCGTGAAGATCGCCGGCGCCCTGGAAACGGCCCACCGCCTCGGCGTTCTTCACCATGATGTGAAGCCCGGAAACATCCTGCTCACCGATTACGGTGAGCCTCAATTGACCGATTTCGGCATCGCCCACATATCCGGTGGCTTCGAGACCGAGGCGGGAACCGTCACTGGCTCGCCGGCGTTCACCGCCCCCGAGGTCCTCAGGGGCGAATCCCCAACCGCCGCCGCCGACGTCTACAGCCTGGGCGCGACGCTCTTCTGTGCCCTCACAGGCCACGCTGCCTTCGAACGGCGCAGCGGCGAGCAAGTTGTCGCACAGTTCGTACGTATCACCACGGAACCGATTCCCGATCTGGGTGGAATGGGTATTCCCGACGATGTCCGCGCGGCAATCGAGCAGGCCATGGCTGGGAGCGCGACCGAGCGCCCAGCGACTGCCATGGAACTCGGGGAGCTGTTCCGCGACGCCGAACGCCGTAACCACCGCGGCGTCGACGAGATGGCGCTGGTGGGTGGAGGAACCGAATTTGCCGGTGACATGCCTCCCTGGCGGGATCAGGATGGTCCGTTGCCGGAACAACCCCAGCCAGTGAGCGACACCGCTATACCTCTGGTGATCGCGAATCGAGGCAAGAGCGGAAACCTACCTTTGGAGTTGACGAGTTTCGTCGGCCGCCGCCGCGAAGTGGCTGAGACGAAGCGACTGCTGTCCGCGTCGCGGCTGGTGACCCTGACGGGCATCGGCGGTGTCGGCAAGACCAGGCTGGCGTTGCGGGTAGCGGCTGATACGCGGCGCACATACCACGACGGTGTGTGGTTGATCGAACTGAGCGGACTCAGGGACCCTGCCCTATTGGGCGACTTTGTCCTCGCGGCGCTTGGTCTTCGAGAACGCTCAGCGCATTCCCCAGTGACGAGGTTGGCTGAGTATCTCGCCGACCGGCGGCAGCTACTGGTCGTCGACAACTGTGAACACCTCGTGGATGCAGCCGCCGCGCTGGCTGAACCTCTGCTACGGACCTGTCCGGAACTGCGGATACTCGCGACGAGCCGTGAACCCCTCGGTATCAGTGGCGAGGCGGTGATGCGAGTGCCTCCACTCGCCGTCCCGGGTCCGGGCAGTTCGGTGTCGCGGCGGGGTTCACCTGCCGGTGACGACGCAATCATCCTCTTCACGGAACGGGCGCGCGCGGCGGTACCCGAGTTCGAACTCACCGACCACAACAAACCCGTCGTCACCCAGATCTGTCGACGGCTCGACGGGTTGCCGTTGCCGATCGAGTTGGCGGCCGCGCGGTTGCGGGCAATGTCCGCCGAGCAGATACTGCAACGTTTGACTGACAGGTATCGGCTCCTTACCTCCGGCAACAGGGATGCACCGACACGGCAGCAGACACTGCGGTTGTGCGTCGACTGGAGCTACGGACTATGCACCCCGCTGGAACAGCAGATATGGGCACGAATATCGATATTCGCGGGCAGTTTCGAGCTCGATGCGGCGGAGAACATCTGCGCCAACGACTTGGCGGCGGGGGAGATACTCGACGCGGTGGCATCGCTGGTCGACAAGTCAATCCTGATCCGGGAGGAACCGGGCGCCGTGGTGCGCTTCAGGCTGCTCGAGACCCTGCGCGATTACGGCCGCGAGAAATTGCAGCAGACCATCGAGTACACCAAACTCTCTCGGCAACACCGCGATTGGTATCAAGAACTCGCGTTGCAAGCGGAGGCCGAGTGGATCAGTCCCAAACAACTCGATTGGATCGCGCGGCTCAAACGGGAGCAGCCGAACCTGCGAGAGGCAATGGAATTCTGTCTGTCGGAGGCAGTCGCCGTCGAGTCCGTGCCGGGTCTGGCGATCGCTGCAGCGCTATATCCGTTCTGGCTCTCCCAAGGACTATTGAGTGAAGGACGGCGCTGGCTAGACCGCCTCCTCGCGGGCCAACCCGGGCAGCTGACAACTGAACGGGTCAAAGCGCTCTATGCCGACAGCGTGCTTGCCGAAGTGCAGGGCGATCTCGTGGCGGGGGCTCGCCTGGTTGAGGAGGGAAAGGCTCTTACCGAACCGGGGACCGACACTGGGTCCCGTGTGCTCATCACCACCGCGGACGGAATTCTTGCGCTCTACAGCGGCGATTTTTCGCGGGCGTGTTCATGCCTGGAAGGCGCGCTCGCGATCCACGACACCTGGGGAGAGGATGAAGGCCTCCTCGTGCACGTCGAGATTCTGGAAATGCTTGGATTGGCTTACGAGTTGAGCGGGAAAACCCTACAGGCCTTCAACTGTCATCAGCAGGTACTCGAGATTACGGCCTCGCGCGGCGAATCGGTGTATCGGGCGTATTCGCTGTGGGCGACCGGGGTAGCACTGTGGCGGCAAGGCGACCGCGACCGCGCAGTGCGGTTGCTCGAACAGGGACTGCGGCTGGGCAGGCTGGTGGACAACCCACTCACGGTCGCGGTCACTCTGGAGGCACTGGCGTGGGTTGCGTGCAACGAGCACACTGCCAAGCGTGCCGTCGTACTGATGGCAGCGGCCGAGGCAATGGCCCAATCCGCCGGGCGGGCCCAGCCCATGGGCAGCACCGCTGTCGTGTTCCCCAACCTGGTCGTTTACCACGAAAAGTGCGAGAAACTGGCTCGCCATGCCCTCGGTGAATCGGCATACCACGCTGCCTACCAAGAGGGCCGAGCACTGGGGATGGAAGAGGCCGTTACCTATGCTCTCGGCGAGCAATCCCAGGGTGCGACGATACCGACCGACAGTACGGAGGCACTGACCAAACGGGAGCGACAGGTCGCCGACCTTGTTGCGCAGGGACTGAGCAACAAGGCGATTGCGGCCAACCTCGGGATCTCACCGCGAACGGCACAGGGCCACGTGGAACACATTCTTGTCAAGCTGGGATTCAGTTCGCGAACACAAATCGCCACCTGGCTGATCGAACAGAAGCAGGCGCACCGAACCTGACGCCAACCCGAAACGATCCAAGCCGCAATTGACAGGGACCGCTCTTGGCTAGTGGGCACGAGTTGCAGAGTGCCCGAATGCCTTCGGCGTCAGATCCCCGCCGGCGCCCGATTCGCGAGAAATCCTGGGACCTGTGGAAGGAAGCGAAGATAGGTCAGTGGAACTCAGCAGCCCGACGATTGATCCCGTTCAGCTGGGAATCCTGCGCCTCGGCGAGGTCACCGCCGCGCGGGGAAGCGTAATGGAGAGGCCGGTCCAGGGTCGGTTGCAGCAGTGCATGTGTTACCGAAAGGCGGTGGGACGGGGCGAACCGTTTGTACTCGGAGAAATTCAGTTACGAATCAGCCCTCGCATGTTGACTGCGCAGGCCGTCGATCACAAGGTTGAGCATGTGCTGGGCACGCGTCTCCCAGTTGGCATCGGAATCGATCCGCCACAAAAATCCGACGAGAAGCAGCACCTCGTCAGCGTCGATGTCCGGTCGCACCGCGCCTGATTTCTTGCCTGCTTCCAGCAGCAGCGTGATTGCTCCGACCACCGGGCCGTACGACTCGCCGGCGAGTTCGGCGCTGGTGGCAGTGCTCAGCGCTTCCGCGAGGCCGTGTTTGATCCGCCCATACGACGCGAGGCGGTCGAACCAAAGACGTAATGCCTCCAACGGAGGATGCGTATCGAGAAGTGACGGGGCAGCATCGACGAGTTCGCGGACGTCTTGGCGATACACAGCGAGCATGAGAGCGTCCCGATTCGGGAAGTGGCGGTAAAGGGTGCCCGGACCGACGCCAGCGAGTTTCGCTATCGAGTTCAGCGATGCGTCGCTCGATGCAGCGAACGCCGTCCGCGCAACTTCCAGGATTCGGATCCGGTTCTGCTCTGCGTCGGCGCGCATTGACGATCGTGGCGCTTGGGTCATCCGCGTCTCATTCCCTCGTACATTTCCTGATCGTAGCTCAACACTTGCCAAGCGGAGACGTCTCCGTTAAAGTTTCCAGTTAGCGGAGAGGTCTCCGCTTCTACTGAATCGGCCACGGCCCGCACATAGCAAGGGCCGGAATGAATAGAGGACTTCATGTTGGGAATGGAAGGCAAAGTTGCCGTTGTCACGGGCGGTACGCAGGGGATCGGATTGGCGATCGCCAAGGAGTTTGTCGAACAGGGCGCCAAAGTTGTAATCACGGGTCGCGAACAGCCCTCGATCGATGAAGCGGTCGCGGAGATCGGGTCGGCTGGCTCGGGAATCAGGGCGGACGTCTCGAGCCTCGAGGACATGGACGCGATGTACCAAGAAGTAATGGTCAGGCATGGACGTCTGGATGCAGTCGTGGCCAACGCTGCCATCGGGGCACACGCTCCTCTCGGCTCCATCACGGTGGACCAGTTCGACCGGACCTTCGATACCAATGTCAAGGGCGTTCTCTTTACAGTTCAGCAGGCGTTGCCGTTGATGCGAGATGGCGGAACGATTGTCATCGTTGGGTCGACAGCATCGATTCAGCCTCCGCGCGGAATGGGCCTCTATGGTGGGGCCAAGGCCGCCGTGCGAGCGTTCGTACGAAGCTGGATTCAAGACATCAAGGGCTCAGGTGTCCGGCTCAACGTCCTCAGTCCTGGGGCAGTGGACACCCCTTCTCTGCGAAGCGCTCTCGCAATGGCTATTGGACCAGATCAGGTCCCCGGCGCAGTGAAGGAGATGGGAGAAGGTAACCCGACTGGGCGGATCGCACAGCCCCGGGAGATCGCACAAGCTGTGTCCTTCCTCTCGAGCGACGTCTCTAGCTTCATTACCGGCGTCGAACTTTTTGCCGACGGCGGAATGGCGCAGGTGTAACGCACTGCCGCAATATGAGCCAATTTGAGGTTGTGAAGATGCCCCGGCGCGACTCGCCGGTGCTGCACACCGGTCGACTCCAAGTAGGAGCGACCAGAAAGGAGAATTGCATGTCGGAGATTGAAGGCAAGGTTGTCGTAATCACGGGTGCCAGCAGCGGAATTGGCAAGGCAACAGCGCTTCTGCTTGCTGAGCGCGGCGCTAAAATTGTGCTTGGGGCACGCAGTGAGGATCGTCTGGAGGCGCTGGCGGCCCGCATCACGGACGCGGGAGGGGAAGCGGTCTATGCTCCCACGGATGTGCGGCGGCGCGAGGACCTTTCGAACCTGGTGACGCTTGCATGCGAGCGCTTCGGCCAGCTCGATGTACTCGTCAACAATGCCGGCATCGGACCGATTTCCCCTCTCGACGACCTGCGTGTCGAGGATTGGGAAGCGATGATCGACGTCAACATCAAGGGCGTCCTGTACGGTATCGCCGCTGCTCTGCCGATCTTCCGGGAGCAGGGTTTCGGACAGTTCGTCAACACCTCTTCCGTAGCGGCGCACCAGACCACGCCGAACATGGCAGTCTATTCCGGCACGAAGATGGCCGTGGGTGCAATCTCCGAAGGCCTGCGTCAGGAAGCGGGTGACAAGCTGCGCGTGACGATCATCTCTCCGGGCTTCACTCAGACGCCCTTTATCGAATCAGTACCGAATGAGGAGGTGAAGGCGCAGCTCGTCAAGTCCCGCGAGGCATTCGGAATGCCGCCCGAGGCGATCGCCCGTTCCATCGTGTTCGCGATCGAGCAGCCAGCTGGTGTCGATGTAGGTGAGATTGTCGTCCGTCCAACGGCGCAGGGATGAGTTTCGCCGCGGCTGGCGGGGCTGGTGTGGTCTGAGGTGACAGGACTTGTCGCCTGTTATCGGATCAATTGTCCTGTGCGCGTCGCGGGTAGACGGCAGCAAGTTCCCGCACGATTGCGGGGTCGCATCTGACACTCGGTACCACTTGCCACAGGCGGTCCACGAAGCGTGATCGTGACATTCCGAACCGGACGAAGATTTCTGAAGTCGGCGCACCGCCGTATGGTGCCCACGTTCGCGCAAAGGCAACGACGTCGTCTGTGTCCTTGTCGCGGGAAAGCGCTTGCTTCGTGTCTTGCAACCGAGCGGCGGCTTTTCGTCGGTGACGCCAGCGCCGGTAATGGCGAACCGTGTCGTCGACGTTCTCAGTCGGGCGGGAGACAGGCGGGAGGCCCCCGACTCCGGGTGCCGGCCTATGGCCCTGTCTGGCGTCCTCGTTCATTGCAACCACTGTTCCTACAATCGGATCCCGTTGTTGTGAAGGGCTGATCAACACCTGGAAGCCGATCCGATTCGTTCGAATGTGTTTGTAGCGCTGACTATTTGGAAAATCAGGATGCGAAGGAGATGTCGGACGTACCGCGCAAAGGACAATCTCTTGGCTACAGACTGCGGAAGCTGAGTGAGGGCCGTGACGCTCGAGGCACGGCCCTCACCAGCACTCAGACCTACTCCGGGGAGATGGTCTCGAGAGAACGCCGTGTCGTGCGCGGCCCAAATCTGAATGCACCGAGCCCCACGAGCACGAGGCCGATACCGAGGATGAGGTAGAGCAACGTGGCTCCCATGTGGGCGTACATGGCAGCAACAAGGATCCCCGATGCGATGCCGGCGATTCGGGCAAAGCCGTTAACCGTACCTGCCCCGACTCCGCGCACTTCGGTCGGGAATACCTCGGGGATGTAGGTGTAGAAGGTTGTCGAGTTGGCTGAGAGCGCGAACTGAGCGACGAACCCGGCGATAATCATGACTGAATGGTCGGTCGCGAAACCGAAGGTGACGAGTGCTGCGCCACCGATCAATCCTTCGACCAGGAGAGCGGTCTTGCGTTCGATGCGATCAGCCACTAAGAAGATGATTGGTCCGGCGGTGATAGATCCGAGAGTGATAATGCTGGCCATGCTGAGAGCTTCGGTTTTTGTCATCCCGCGGCCGACGAGAACCGTTGGCATCCAGGAGACGAAGCCGTAAAGGCAGAAAATTAGGCCGGCGAAGGTGAGTCCCAGGACAGTAACTCGCTGCAGGTACTGGGGCTTGAACAGTTCTCGGAAGGAACCCTGTTTCACGACGGGCGATTCCGGCTGGATCGGGGCGAGCTCCCCTCGGCGCAGAGCTTTCGCTTCGAGCCTCTCGACGACCGTGGCGGCTTGTGCTTCACGTCCTTTGAGCGCGAGCCATCTCACGGTCTCAGGAAGTCCGACGGCGACGGCGACGGCGATGAAGACACCAACTGTGCCTAGCGCGAACACCCATCTCCAGGCACCTACCCCCGTCGGTGCGATGGCGAGCGCCGTAAACGAGGCAATTGGTGAGGCAATGAATCCGAAGGAAGTCATGACGGCGAAGAACCGCCCCCGGGATAGGCGTGGGAACATTTCGCTGACGTAGACCATGATGACGCCGGTTGCGGCCTGGACCCCGATGCCGGTCAGAATCCGACTGAGCAGCAGAATTTCAAAGTTCGGTGCCAATGCGGACATTAGGGATGTTGCGGAGTAGAAGACCGATCCCCAGATCAACACGGGCTTGCGGCCGACTCGGTCGGACAGACGTCCGCCGCCGATGGCGCCGATCATCATCCCGACGAACACCGCGGAGCTCACGAGACCCACGCTTTCGATCGAGAGATTCCATTCGGATCTGATCGATGGTGCGAGATAGCTGAAGACGGTGTTGTCGAACGTCTCGATGAGGTAGCCCATGCCCAGGATCAGGATCCAGAAGATGTGCGTCGGAGTGGTGGGGAGTCGGTCTAGTCGAGCAGTTGGGCTGCCAATTAACCGAGTGCTGTTGATGTCGGTCTCTGGGGAAGTCACTAGGCACCATCCTTTGGGCAGGCTTCGGGGGTTGAGGTTTCGGAAAAGGAACGCGATGAGGTTGTGGGATCGGCTCGTTCAACTGGTCGGCTATGGCGCTTCAAGTGGCGGCTTTCCGCGTGGTGCCATTCGGTAGTGCGACGGCCGTAGAAGACTGCAACGATTCGCGATCTGGGAGGAACACAAGGAGTCGAGACACGACCCGCTGTGGCGATTCGCTCATACCCGGAACGCGCGTGTCCAAGCGAAAGATGTTGATGAACAGCGTGATTACTGACTTTCGTAGTGACCGTCATGCGCGACTGCTCTCTGAACCGGCAATGAGCCGCTGTAAAAGGATGGTGCTGCGAGGGCGTTGACGGCTATCAAACTAGATCGAATGTAAAATGTCTAGATCCGCCCCAGCGAGATTCTCGCTCCGGCTCGCGTGGGAGTCCGATTGTCGCTGCCGTGCGTCAGCAAACCCGAGTGGGCCGGTATGCCAAGAAACCTGACGAATAGCCTGTTCAAGCGCATTTGTTGGCGCCGCTTGAGCAGGAAGTCTCGCCGCCCCGCTGAAAACCCAGCTCGCTCAGTATTTCCCGTTGCCACTTCCTTGTGGTTGCTGGGCTTGGTTTCGGGTACGTGACGATGGAGCGAACAAGACGGGATGTCAGCCGAGGGATCGGATGTGGTTCTTGCCAGTGGGCGCCCGCCGGGTTACCCGTCGCGTCTCCGCCTCCGAGACAATTCGCGGCGAACAGTGGCTGGCGCCGTGGGGGTCATCGCGTTCAATCTCGGCCGCGCCGCCACCGTCATGCCCAGGCAGTACAGGTGCCGACGGACGGACCAGGGCGCTGTTTTCCAGCCGTGCGGGGTCTGTGAACAGCCCATCGATCGTGCCCCAACGGGCCTCGCAGGTGAGGTAACGCGCGATCACGCTCCGTCCGAGCCGGCCCTTGTGGGGGCTTGCGCTCCACATGCAAAGGGGCAATACTGCTAATTCAGATACCGTTTTAGAGAGTCTGGGTGGAAGCTCGTTCGGCCGTTGGATCGGCGGGCGATTCCGTCTCGGCCTGGCCCTATGGCTCTGGCTGTGCTGGCTACCAGACTTCTGCAGCCGTAGCTCGGCAAGACAAGGAGCGACAATGAAGGTGCACCTCTACCAGGAGCGATGCGTAAGTTCAGGGCAGTGTGTCTCTGCTGCACCGGACGTTTTCGATCAGCGCGATGACGACGGTGTCGCCTTCCTGCTCACGGACAGCCCGTCGCTGGACATGGCAAGCGGCGTCCGTCAGGCAGCCAGGGTGTGCCCGGCGCTTGCCATCACGGTCGATGAATCCAGTGCTGATTGACAACCAAGTGGGGCCGGACAACCTCGTCGTAGTCGGTGCGTCAGTTGCTGGATTTACTGCAGCGCAGACGCTGAGACTCGAAGGCTACCGCGGTAAACTCACGATCATCGGCGCGGAAGTTCGACGCCCGTATGAGCGCCCGCCATTGTCCAAGCAAGTCTTGCGTGGGGACTGGGCCCCCGAAAGAGTTTCTCTGCCAGGTGATGTCGATGCCAATTGGCTTCTCGGCGTTTCCGCCACCGCACTGGACATCGGATGCCGCAAGCTGAGACTTTCAGACGGGTCGATGTTGGCCTACGGCGGGCTGGTGATCGCAACCGGACTTACGCCGCGTCGGTTGCCGTTCGGTGGAGAATTGTCCGGCATCCATGTGCTTCGATCTCTCGAAGACAGCTTGGCGCTGCGGCAGGACCTTCTGACCAGCGCACGTTTGGTGGTCATTGGCGCCGGATTCCTCGGGGCGGAGGTGGCCGCGACAGCGCGGAAGATGGGGTTGGACGTTGCCCTGGTTGACGCGCTGGAGTTTCCGCTGGTCAGGCAGTGCGGAGAAATTGTGGGGCGTCGGGTGCTGCAGTTACACGAAGAGCATGGTGTGCAGGTCATAACCGGCACCGGAGTGACAGCGTTCGGGAGCGCGAACGGGCGGGTCACAGAAGTCGTTTTGACTGATGGCCGCACCCTTGCCGCCGACACGGTACTTGTGGCGATCGGGAGCGACCCAGCTATCGGCTGGCTGTCGGGCAGCGGGCTGTCGATGTCCAACGGCATCGATTGCGATTCGAGTTGTCGCGCGGCGCCCGACATAGTGGCGGCCGGTGACGTTGCGAACTGGGTCTTTCCCGGACTGAACACCCGGGTTCGTGTGGAGCATCGCATGAATGCCGCCGAACACGGCATCGCCGCCGCCAAGGCACTTCTCGGTAGCGATGAGCCGTTTGCCCCTGTTCCGTATGCCTGGACCGATCAGTACGACGCACGAATACAGATTGCCGGCACCGTGGCGCCGGACGCAGTATTCCGCGTCGCGGTTGGAAGCTTGGATGACAGATTCGTCGGCGAGTATGCCGCAAACGGGTGTGTTACCGCAGTTCTTGGCTGGAACGCGGCGCGTGACTTTACGCAGCGCCGCCGCCGAATCGGGCAGACCGCAGGCGCGGACCTGCTATAGGCCGAGAACCGGAGATCGAGGAAAGCAGCATCGTTCTATGTGAGCCCTAGGCTCTTTCAGCGAATAGGAACCCGATGACCAACCCACATCTCGATACGGCTGCGTTCTATGCCGAGGTACGTCAGCTTGCATTCCGCTACGCCCTAGCAGTGGACAGTCGCGACTTGGTTTGCGTAGCGAGCCTATTCAGCAGAGAGAGTGACTTCAGCCGGTGGGGTGAGGGCTCGGAGGGTTGCATGGCTTTCTTTCGCGGCGTGTGGGAGAAGTTCGGTCCGAGTGTTCATACTGTAACCAATCATGTGATCGATCGGATCGATGACACTCATGCTGTCGGTACTGTCTACTGCCGTGCCGAACAGCAGCAGCATGATAAGTCCTGGCGCACATATCAACTCGCCTACTTTGACCGTTACACTATCGAGGACGGCGACTGGCGTTTTCTCAGTCGCAAGAGTTACTTCTGGTATGTCGACATTGACGGCGAGCGTCACGTCGGTCATCCAGAACCCAGGCCGATCCTTCCCGATGCATGGGGTACCTGGCACGAGTTCTGGAATACCGATCGGGAACACCATGAGCAACTGCCGAGTTCTGGCAGCCAGTCGTAAATTGCTGGCGAGAACGGCTGTCTAAAAAGCGTGTTCAAGTCCCTGTTTTAGAATCACTGGAGGCAACTAGCGTGATCGCACCGGAGATGGCTCGCGCTGACGTAGCCGCGCAGATCGAACAACTCGCATGCAGGTACGCACTGGCCATCGACTCGCGTGATCTGGAGACTGTCGTCGAGCTCTTCAGCGAGAATGCCGACTTCTGCAGGCACGGCGCCGGAGCCCGTGGATGTACATCGTTCTTCCGTGAATTCGGGAGCACATTCGGGTCGAGCGTGCACTCAGTGAGCAATCACATTATCGAGTGCAAGAGCGAAACCTCTGCGTCCGGGATTGTCTATTGCCGCGCCGAACGGTGTGATTTCGGCGGCACATGGGTCACACACCAACTCGCCTACTGCGACGAGTACGTCCTCGAGCGTGGATCGTGGCGTTTCCGATCGCGTGAGATCCGCTGTTTCTTCATCGAAGACGGAACACAGTGTCGAATCATGAATGTCGACAGCCCACGGACGCTGCCGGAATCGTGGGGAACCTGGGACAGTTTCTGGTCGGCCCGCGCGGCGTATCCCGGGAGTCAAGATGCTGACGGAAGCGCACCCATTGACGGCGCACCGCGCCGCGCCGAGCCCGTCATGTCGCCCAGTTCCGACCAGGCGAAGGTGTAACCATGGCGGCGCAACGGAGTTGGGGCAGCGATGATCAGCTGGGCGCACTGAATTTGAGTACGCCGGAGACTGTCCTGCGGGCTTTGGCAACACCGCGGACGGGACGCGTGTTCAGTATCGCGCACAAGGTTGGCCGGGAAGCCCCCGTGCAGGATCGCAAGCATCCGACGTGGCACACAACGACCGTCCGCGAGGCCAAGTCGGGCTGTGTCGCGGCCGATGACCTGCTGATTATGCATAGCCACTCGGGCACGCATATCGACGCGTTGTCACATTATTGGCGTGGCGACACTTTGTACAACGGCTGGCCATCCGGCGCAATTACCAGTGAGGGAGCGCCGCATCTGTCGATCGATCGAGTCAGTGGTTTCGTCTTGCGCTGCTTGCTTCTCGATCTATCGGTTGTTTGCCCAACAGGCAAAGCGGGTCACGGCTTCGAGATCACGCTCGACCACATCGAGGAAGCTGTGGCACGTACGGGCAGCAGGATTGAAGCGGGTGACGCCATCCTGCTTCGCACCGGCTGGGTTGCCCAGTACGCCGTCGACAAGGCGACGTACAACTGGGGCGAACCAGGCATCGGTATCGATGTGGCGGAATTTCTCGCTGAACAGGGCGTCGTTCTCATCGGCGCGGACAACTGGGGAGTCGAGGCAGTCCCACCGGCCACGACGGGGGAGGGCCTGATCGTGCATCGAGCCATGCTGAACCGGTTTGGCGTCTATTTGTTGGAAAACCTTGAACTCGAGGAGCTAGCCACGGATGCCGGTCCTGGCGCCTATCTATTGGTAGTGGCCCCGCTTCGTATTCGAGGCGGCGTCGGCAGTCCGGTCAACCCGCTCGTCATGACCTGAATTCGCTGCCGGTGCGCTGCCCTCGCTGAGCCGGTCGCTTGTGTTGATCGACGCATCCGTAGGAGATGAAATGGATTACGTACTATCCGAGGAGCAACGTGCTCTGCAGACGACCACACGTGCGATCTTGGAATCCGAAGGAGGAACCGGACCCGCCCGTCGCGTAGCAGAAGCGCCATCCGACTCCTTTGACGAGTTCGACGGTCGGCTCCTGCGCGCGGCGTCGACGGCGGGGTGGTTGGGGCTTGGAATCGCAGAAGAGCGGGGTGGAAGTGGTGGCTCGACGATCGAACAGCTGCTCGTTGCAATTGAGCTCGGTCGCACCGTGGCGCCACTATCGCTGTTCGGATGTGCACTGACTGCCGAATTTCTGGCCCGCGTCGATAAGCGGAATTCGGATCTTCTGACGGGGATTGCCGACGGAAGTGTTCGCCCGAGCTGGGCGTTGACGGAGAAATCCCGGCCCTGGCAGGCCGAGGAGGTCGCGCTGCGGGGGACATCGAACAATGGCGGGCTGCGTCTGAACGGCAGCAAGTGCTACGCCGTGGACGCCGACTCGGGGACGATGCTGCTCGTGACCGCACGGACGGAGCACGCAGATCTAGTGGTTGCTGCGGTCGATGTCGATGCTGCGGGTGTACACATCGAGCGGCAACAGACGCTGGATCTGTCCAGACACCTGTGCCGTGTCGACTTCGACGACTGTCTTGTTGGCGCCGAGGCAATATTGGCCACCGGGTCGGAAGCGGAGTGGTTAACCGGTAGAGTGCTCCGACTCGGTGCGCTTCTTGCGGCAGCCGAAAGTCTAGGTGTGGCAGAGCGTCTGCTTGAGCTGACCGTGTCCTACGCGAAGGAGCGCGTGCAGTTCGGTCAGCCAATCGGAAGCCTTCAAGCTATCAAGCACAAGTGCGCCGACCTGAGGATCCGACTCGAAGGAGCTCGGACACTGCTGTACGTGGCGGCGATGCACCACGATCGCGACACGCCCTCCGCCGCGCGGTATGTGCATATGGCCAAGGCGAACACGAACGATGCAGCGGTCGAGATCGCGGGCGAGGCGCTGCAGATCCACGGTGGAATCGGCATGACATGGGAGCACGATCTGCATCTGTTTCTCCGGCGAGCACGGGTCAACGCCGTGTTGTTCGGAACCACGGGCGAACACCGCAGGGCGGCATTGGCCTGCGCTCTGCACGATCGAGCAGTCGTTGCTGTAGGAGCCCAACGATGACTGAGTTCACGGCAGGCGACGCGGAAGTCCGACTGCTCGCAAACTGTGCCGTCGGACTGGGATTCTCTTACCGCGGGTTTCGGCAAGGGCTCGAGCATCAACCGCATGCTATCGGGTGTGACGCCGGCTCCGCCGACTACGGGCCGGCGTTCCTCGGAAGCGGGCGTGACCCGAAGTCGCGCGTCGCTGTCGAACGAGACCTATCAATCATGCTGGAAGGCGCCCACGAGTTGGGGATTCCACTGATCCTCGGTTCATGCGGCGGGGCCGGCGGGCTGGCACACGTGGCCGGCTACCAGACGATCATCCGCGAGATCGCAAAGCGGCGCGGAATTCGCTTCACTGCCGCGATCGTCAACGCGTCCCAGAGCCCCGACTCGATTCGTGCCGCGGTGGACGACGGCAGAGTTCGCCCACTCGGTCCCAGGCCGCCGCTCGACAAGGCCGCGATCGAGGCGAGCACCGAGATCGTGGCGATGATGGGTGCTGGCCCGGTGCAACAGGCGCTGGCTCAGGGCGCTGACGTTGTCCTCGCCGGGCGTTGCGCCGATGCTGCGATCTTTGCCGGACCGGCCCTGCACCGAGGAGCCACACCGTCGCCCACCTGGCATGCGGCGAAAGCGATTGACAAGGGCTATCTGGCGACTGCCGACCCCGCCCAAGGATCGCCGGTGCTCGCAACGATCAAACACGATCACTTCATCATCGAGCCGACCAAGCCAGGCGTGCGCTGCACCACTGAAAGTGTCGCCAAACAGACTCTGTATGAGAACCCGAACCCGTTTCGGATCAGCCTTCCCGAAGGCGACATCTGTCTCGACAAGGCCGAGTACGAGCAGTTGGATGAGAGGCGTGTCCGGGTGACGGGTAGCCGTTTCGAAGTAGCGGCCGCCCCAACTGTCAAGTTGGAAGGCGCGCGGCAGTTGGGCTTTCGAGCCGTACTCGTCGCTGGCCTCAGGGATCCTCGGATACTCGAAGAACTCGACGCCTTCGTCGAGGAGTTTCGCGCGAACCTTCAGCGGTCGGCGGCAAGCCTGGGCATCGAGCCGAACGCGTGGTCAGTGCGGTTTCGCTGCTACGGCAGGGACGCGGTCCTCGGCGATCTCGAACCCCATCGCTCGCGGATTCCGCATGAGGTCGGGTTGGTTGTCGATGTCATTGCCCAGACGCAGGACATCGCCACCGCGCTCGCCACCCGAGCGGGTCCAGCGGGCTCGAAGGCCACTTTCAACGACCGGCTGGGCGGCGGAGGCAACTTTGCGTACCCCTTCTCGCCCAACGTCCTCGTCGGCGGCGCTGTTTATGAGTGGAGTCTGTGGCACCTACTCGAAGTCGAGGATCCGGCGTCGCCCTTCAGCATCGAACTGTTCGAGGTATGACAATGCAAACCCTTCGAGATGTAGCCAAGGCAGTCAAGAGCGCGAATGCCGGTGCCTCCTGGTTGACGTTGGACATCGTGATGCGCGACGCCGATTCCTACCAGCAGCTTGTCGACGCCGAGGTGATAACGCCGAAGCTTGTCAGCGAGCTCTTCCAGGTCGGCGTCGAGGACGTGCAGCTTTTCGAGTGCCCGCAGATCCTGACTCTGAAGTTGACCCTGCCGCGGCAAGGTAGTGGAGGCGCCGAGGAAACAGACTTCGACGGCGTTCAATACTTTGTACCGCTGTTAGATGTTGCTGTACCGCAAGGTAAGTCATCGCAGGCGTCGAATGGTGGCCCCATCAACGACGAGTCGATCGGTAGCCTGCAGCAGTGGCTGCATGTCGCCCGCCCAGTCAAGGGGTGGAACTCCGTCGTGACACCGGACGCAGTCCGACACTTCGCGCAGGGGATCGGTGACGACAACCCGATGTGGTGGGACGAGGCATACGCACGGACTGGGCCGCCGGGGCGACACACGGCACCGCCGACCTTCCTCTATAGCTGCAGCAACGGGTCTGGAGGATCGGACAACAGCTCTCGCATGCATCCTGCTGAGAGCTGGCTCCCGGGCAGTCAGTCGGTCTGGCTGTCCGATCGGTGGGAATTCTTCCGTCCTACCTATGTCGGTGAACCGGTGTTCGCAGCCGAGGAGCTAGTTGACGTCAGCGAACGTGAGAGTTCTCGATACGGCCGGATGGTGACGGTCGTCGACCGCACCATGTATCGGGGTGCGGACGGAGACATCATTGCCCAGTGCGACAAGACCATGCTGCGCAGGCGCCGCATCCCCAGCCCTCCGTCTGACATTCCCGTCCGGACGTTGGAAGCTGAGGATGTTGTAGCTATAACCAACCACTATCTCAGCGAGGCAGTCGACACCCGGCGCGGAAGGACCCCCCGTACTATTCGGGACGTCAGCGTGGGGGACCGCCTGCCGGTGCTCCTCAAAGGGCCGCTGACTATTACCAACATCGTCGGTTGGATGCTCGGTTGGGGTTCGCCAATGGCGTCGACAAATCGGATGCTGAGCAACTATCTGCACAGCCGTCCCGGCGCAGCTATAACGCATCCTGCTGGGCTATGGCCCGACACGATCGAGGCCACTCACTGGGACCGCGATCTGGCCCCGGTCGCTGGTTTCTCGCAGCCGTACGACTTCGGCGCGCAACGAATCTCCTGGGCGGCCCACTTGTTAACCGACTGGTGCGGGGACAGTGGGTTCGTCCGCGAACTCGACGCCCGATTGCGCCGGCCAAATGTGCTCGGAGACGTCACATCATTTACTGGCGTCATCACGGACGTCGATTCCTCGAGCCTGATCGTCACATGTGAAGTTACGGCCACTAACCAACGTGACGAAATCACTTTGACAGCAACGGCAAAGATCCAGTTGCCGTCCGGTTCCGACGCCTAGAAGGGCTCCATGAATGACCACAATCAGGAACGCTCTGGTCGTGTTTTCCAACGCCGTAGACGGGCAGGCCGACGAGCTGACCGCGTGGTACGACGATGTCCACCTTCCCGAAATAGTCGAACTGGAGGGTTTCACCAGGGCAACGAGGATGCAGTTGGAACCGTTCGACGCCGGCGGGAAGGCGCCATGGCAGTTCATGGTGATCTACGAGGTTGCAGGCGGCCGCCTCGAGGAAGCCAAGGCCGCGCTGGCGAGAATGCGAGCTGAACGTAAGGTACCGATAAGTCCGTCGCTGGCGCCGGGCTCGCGCGGATACTGGTACAGCGTTCAGGCAATACACGAGTCATGAGACTGCCGAAATGGGCAAGCACGCCTGCGGTAACCGTCAGTGGAGAATCTTCCCGACCGCCCTCGTCGATCCCGGCAACACGCAGTGGAGGCACGCCTTGTGCGATTCCATCTCGGGCGGGCGACCGCGCGTTCCAACGTTACGGCAGCATGCGCCTGTCAGGCTGAGAACTGAAGCCCATTGCGGGCAATTGAGATATAGGTATACTTCTATTATAGGCCGCCTATCCCCAGGCGGGACGATGAGGTATCGAGTTGGTGTGGACACTCGATTTCCATCGGTCGAATTCGCTTCGTAATCGAACAGGTAAGCGCAGAAGGCAGGGACCACAGTTGAGGCATTCAGGCAATGGACGCGTCGCCATTATCGGAGCCGGCGTTTCGGGCATCGCCGCCCTGCGGCAATGTCGACAGGGCGGGATCGATGCGATAGCGCTGGAAGCTACTGACGTCCTAGGCGGGCTTTGGGTTTACAGCGATGAGCCGGGCCGCACCACGGCCTACAAGAGCCTGCACGCGAAAGGAACGCGGGTTACCTTCCCGTATCCGGACATGCCCATGTCCGCCGATACCGACCTCTTCCCGAGCTGGGCCGACATCGTCAAATATCTGAACGAGTATGTCGACCGCCACGACCTCAGAGAGTCGATCCGCTTCAACAGCAAGGTGGAGCGGGTGACGCCGAACTCCACTGGGTGGCAGGTTCAGCTCACCTCCGGCGATGTGGAGGAGTTCAGTGCGATTATCGTCGCGACTGGCCACCTAAACGACCCGCGTTGGCCCGAGCCCTGTCCAGGTGTCTTCAATGGTGAGCAGATCCATTCGCACTCGTTCCAGAACAACCTCAGCGAGGCGGGCAAGCGCACCCTCATCGTCGGAGCCGGTAACTCCGCAATCGATATCGCATCAGACATCTCGTGGGTTACCGACCAGACATTCTTATCCACGAGACGTGGCTTCCACCTGTTTCCGGAGACCCTGTTCGGCCGTCCGCGAATGAACGTCATGGACAGGCCATTGCAGCGACTCCCTCGGCCAATTCGCCAGTGGGCCGTTGCGAAACTGCTCAGGATGGTTACGGGCGGTAACGAAAAGTATGGCATCCCACAGCCGTCGCACGGCGTGCTGCAGGCCCGAGCCACAGTGAGCGACGTACTGCTTACCCGCATCAACCACGGGCACGTCAAGGTCAAGCCAGGCATCGAACGCTTCGACGGCGACTACGTCTGCTTCGTCGACGGCACCCGCGAGAAGGTCGACAGGATCATCTGGGCCACCGGGTATCGCGTCACACACACGTTTCTGGACGAAGTGGCCCTGCCCGCCGATGATCAGTACGTGCCTCTGTACCTTGAGATCTTCCCTCCGGATGTCCAAGGGTTGTACTTCATCGGTTTGCTCCAACCGGTCGGTGCGACACCCCCTGTGGTGTTCGCGCAGGCAGAAATCGTTGCAGCGCATTTACGCGGAGAGTACAAGGTGCCGCGCAAGGAACGTATGTACGAGGCGATCAATGCGGATGCCGCAGAGCGCCGAAAGACATTTATCGACAGCCCTCGCCACGCTATCGAGGTAGAGGTCAAGGGGTACCTGAATCGACTCAGTCAGGAACTCGGCAACGCCGACGGGAAATCTTCGCGGCGCGCCAAGGTTAAGACGCACAGTTGGTCATGATGACTAGTGAAGACGGTGGAATGGCGTGCAGCACAACGCGAAGCGCACTCATCGCCGGAGCATCGCGCGAGATTGGACTCGGCATCGCACGCCATCTCGCCCCCCATGGGTGGTCCTTGATGCTCTTAGGCCCGGTGACTGATCCAACTGGAGGAGATCCAGGGCGAGTTCAGAGCCCTGGGCGGTCGGGTCCGGCAGCGGTGACACACTTGTCCTCGGAACCGGGTGGGTTTCCTGCTCCCATCGCGGGGCACTCACAAGCATCCGGGGTCAGGGTTGCCCGCCTACCGCGTATCGAAGGCAGCATTGATCTCTCCAGCGCGGTAGATCCCCGTCGAGGTAATGATCAGCGGTCAGGATGTCGTCCGTGTAGTCGACATGTTGCTCAGCTGGTCGCGCAACGCAGTACTGCCACACCTCGTCGTCAACCTGTGGGCGCTGGGACCTTAAGCGCGTGACTAACTTGAAGGGTTGCTCAGCATGGACAAAGTGGTCCGTTCGGCGGCTGAGGCCGTCGCCGGCATAGACGACGGGTCGAGCCTCGCGGTAGGCGGCTTCGGGCTATGCGGAATTCCGAGTGCGCTCATAGCAGCGGTGCTCGATGGCGGTCTCACCGATCTGGACATCGTATCCAACAACTGCGGAGTCGACGACTGGGGACTCGGCCTATTGCTCAATGCGAAGCGGATTGCTCGCATCACGGCGTCATACGTGGGTGAGAACAAGGAGTTCGAGCGGCAATACTTGCGTGGGGGACTCGAGGTGCATCTAGTGCCGCAAGGAACCTTGGCCGAAAAGCTTCGCGCGGGAGGAGTAGGAATTCCCGCGTTCTACACGTCCACTGGGGTCGGGAGTCAGGTTGCTGAGGGAGGGTTGCCGTGGCTGCACGCCGAGAGCGGTGACGTGCTTCGGTGCAGCCCACCCAAAGAGGTTCGCGAGCTGCCATTGAACGGCTCGAAACGACCGTTTGTGCTCGAGGAAGCTATCACCTGCCAGTTCGGACTTGTACGCGCATGGAAGGGCGATCGTCATGGCAATCTCATGTTCCACAAGTCAGCTCGCAACTTCAATCCCTTGGTCGCAATGGCCGCGAACTTCACGATCGCTGAGGTGGAGGAGCTTGTAGAGCCGGGTGAGATCGATCCCGACCACGTTCACCTTCCAGGCATTTACGTCCATCGTGTGCTGCCGTTGACACCGCAGCAAACAGAAGACAAGCGGATCGAGAAGCTGACGGTTCGACCGCGGTTCCCGGCGGCGCTGGTTACGGTCGACGACAGCCCAGCTCCGGTGGACTCGCCTGGGCGTGGCCTCGACCGCGGCCAAATCGCCGCTCGCGCAGCAGCCGAACTGTCCGACGGTGACTACGTCAACCTCGGCATCGGGGTGCCTACCCTGGTGCCGGGCTACGTACCCGACGATGTTGAGTTGGTTCTGCACTCGGAAAACGGTGTGCTGGGCACAGGCGATTATCCGTACGAAGGCGAGGAGGACCCGGACCTCGTCAACGCCGGCAAGGCCACGGTCACCCTTCGGTCCGGATCTTCCGTCTTCGACTCAGCTACCAGCTTTGGCATGATCCGGGGCGGAAAGATCGACGTCGCAATCCTGGGCGCGATGCAGGTCTCGGAGTCCGGCGACATCGCGAACTGGATGATCCCAGGCAAGATGGTCAAGGGGATGGGCGGAGCGATGGACCTCGTAGCCGGTGCGAAAAAGGTCATCGTAGTCATGGATCATGTCGCCAAGGACGGCTCCTTCAAGATCGTCAATTCCTGCAGCCTGCCGATTACCGGCCGGGGTGTCGTCCAGCGCATCATCACGGACCTGTGCGTCATGGATGTCACCGACAACGGACTGCAGTTGGTGGAATTGGTGCCCGGAGTCACGGTCGAGGAGATACGGGCGAAGACCGAGCCGAACTTCACCATTGCCCTCGATGCGAGACCCGAATGAATAGCGCATCGTGCAAAGGTCCATCGGTACCGATCACGGTCCGGTCGGCGGAGAAACCACCTTTCAGCCGGCATACGGCGCCTGCAGCAGATAGGAGTCGACATCGTGGCACGTGTCCCTAAAGTCCTCGGTCCACGGACCGTCGAGGAAGAGCGGTGTTTCGAGGCGGCCAATGAACTTCCTGCGATTCTCGACCTCTGGATGGCGAACAGCCCTGAGTTAGTCGAGGCGCACAGTGCAGTACGGAAGTACCTCGCCACCCGACTGCCGATGCCGCATTCGTTCCGGGAACTCGCCAACGTCGTGATCGCCGTCGAGATGGGCTCGTCAGCGCTGCTCCATCGCCATGGGAGGACCGCAGTACACCAATCTGAGGCCCGGCAGGAGGCGATCGACGCCGTCCGCGCGCAGCGATACGACCGCTTGACGGACGAGGAGCGCGTATACGCACAGTTCGTTCGAGAGGTCGTGCATGGTGCGGTGGCTGACGAGTCCCTCGACGCGCTACGCGAACGAATCGGTGACCGCGGTGTCGTGGAGTACACGTTTCTCATCACCACCAATATTGCCTGGGTGCGGTTCGCGCAGGCACTGGGAATCGAGTCCGACGATCGTGAAGGATTGCTGGACGAGTACTTCCAGGCTATTGAGGCACGTCAGCCGCTGTTCGGCACGCGAGTGCAGAAATCAAATCCCGAGCAGTACCAGGAATGAGGTAAGCAGGATGATGACGGCAGATAAGTCCACGACCGCCGGCGCGAACGGGCGTCTCACCGGTCGGGTCGCCATTGTGACAGGCGGCGGCGCGGGCATTGGCTACGCCATTGCGGCCAGATTGGCCGCAGAAGGAGCGCGCGTCGTCATCGCCGAACGAGACGAGCAGTATGGCAAGTCGGCGGCGGCCGCACTAGGAGTAGAATTCACGAAGACTGATGTGCGTCACAGGGATTCGATCGACGAGGCGATCAGTTTCACGCTCTCGCGGTTCGGGCAGCTCGACATCCTTGTCAACAATGCGGGCGTGACGCGCTTTCTCGACTTCCTCGACATCACGGAGGGTGACTGGGACCTGATTCAGGCGGTCAACGCTCGCGGTGTGTTCTTCTTCATGCAGGCCGCCGCCCGCGTGATGGCAGAGAAGGGTCAGGGCGGGGCGATCATCAACATCGCGTCGATCGCGGGAAAGGGCTATGGGTCGACATCGAGCGCCGCGTACGCCGCGTCTAAGGCCGCCGTCATTGCTTTGACCCGTATTGGGGCAGTCCAGCTTGCGTCGGACGGGATCAGAGTCAATGCAATCTGTCCGGGGATCACGGTCACTCACAACCTGCTGGGCGACGAGTCTGGCAACGAGACGGATGTGACGCCGGTATCCAAGGCGTGGTCGGGGGCGGAGACCGATGAAGGTCGGGCGCGGTTCCGGGCCCTGGTGCAGACGATCCCGCTCGGACGGCCGAGCCGGCCCGAAGATATGGGCAGCCTCGCCGCCTTTCTGGCAAGCGACGAGAGCGCTTCCATCACCGGCCAGTCCTTGAACGTTGACGGCGGACTGGTCTTCGACTGACTGCGCCTTCGTCGCCACAGAAATGCGCGGCCCTTGGATGTGTGAAAAGCCTTGGACGTGTACGCGATACAGATCGTGATGCACAGCCGCCAAAATACATATGGATTCGGAGTGCTTGCGATGGCAAATGCTGATTACCTGATTGTCGGAGCCGGGTCGGCCGGAGCGGTGCTGGCGGGTCGACTAAGCGCGGACCCAAACGTTGAGGTGCTCTTACTCGAAGCCGGACGTGATTACCGGTCGAAAGAGACACCACCCGAATTCCGGCCACGGAACTTGTCGAACGAGCGGTCTATCAACAATCCGGACTTCTACTGGCGGGAGCTAACCGCACAGCGTAATCGCTACCAGCAGGAATTCGCCTACGTCCGCGGCAAGGGTCTCGGTGGGACGTCGACGATCAATGGGTTGTGCGCGATCCGGGGCATCCCGGAGGACTTCGATCGCTGGGCTGAACTCGGCGCGACGGGGTGGTCATGGCGGGACGTAATGCCCGCATTCAATCAGCTGGAGGCCGATGCGCAGTTCGGCGACTCTGCCTACCACGGCAGCGACGGCCCGATCCCGATTTACAGAGAGTCCGAAGCCGGCTGGGGCATTATGGATGACGCACTCCGTGACGCAGCACTCGATGCGGGTTTCCCGTGGTGCGAGGACCATAACGCGCCTGGTACCACCGGCGTCTCGCCCTTCGCGATGAACATCAAGGACGGTGAACGAGTCTCGACCAACGACGCCTACATAGACCCTATCCGCGACGACCGGCCGAACCTGCGCATCATCGGAAACGCCGAGGTGGATCGACTCGAGTTTTCAGGCAATCGAGTCAGCGGTGTGAGGTGTACGGACGGTCGCATTTTCAGCATCCACACCGACGGCACGGTGATCCTGAGCGCCGGCGCGATCGGCTCACCTTCGATCATGCTCCGTTCCGGTATTGGGCCGGAGGACCAACTGTCGTCGATGAACATCGCGCCGAAGTCGGTTCTGCCGGTCGGAATGGGCTTGCAGGATCACGCGCTAGTGACTTGTGTGGTGCCGACGGTCGAGTCCTTCGGGCGCCGCGCAGTGGGTGATCGCCCATTCAACTGCATTCTGCGATATTCGTCAGGTCTGCCGGGCAGCGGCGAAAACGACATGCTCGTTATGGCATTGAACCAGAACTACTGGTTGAACCAGGCAAACGCCGGCGTAGCGATCATCTTGAACCAGTGTTCCTCGCGGGGTCGTTTGACACTTGCCTCCACCGACCCGACGGCCGCTCCTGTGATCGAGATGGACTTGCTCGAGGACCAGCTCGACTACGCCAGGCTCGTCGACGCCACCGAGGTTGTCCGTGACTTGCTGTCGCGTAAGCCATACCGGGACGTCGCGAGTGGACCGGCTGTCATTCCCGCCGCCAACGATATCCGTCACGTCGTGCGCGACGGTATGCACATGTCGGGCACGGCCCGGATGGGCGCGCCGGACGACCCGCGGTCAGTCGTCGACCCCGACTGTCGAGTTCTGGGGATCGACGGCCTACGTGTCGTCGACACGTCGATCATGCCTGAGATCACGCGGGCCAACCCAAATCTGACCGCCATCATGCTCGGCGAACATATCGCCGCACGGCTCAATAGGTGAATGGCCGTCGATAATCCGTCGGCCCGATTGGATGCCGCAACGCCTGGCCGAGGCGCCCAGGACGGCTGTGCCGCCTGACTCCGCCGTCGCCTGCTGGATGAATTCTGACGGATACCGAACGGCCGAAGTTCGCCTGGAGATCCTAGTTGCTGCCGGGGTGGCGAGCGGGCCGCCCCGAGCGCTTCAAGATGTGGATTCCGTTGTGCGGAGTATTCGTTCCGGGATCTTTCAAAGCTGAAACAGGCTCGAGGGCTCGTCGCACTCGGGTGAGACCGCACCGTGGGAGCCTTGTTCGTCATCGCCGATCGGATCGAACGGAAGATTGCTCTGCTGCTGGCGGACTGTCCGGCGGCGGGAGCGCTAATGATCTTCGGTGCGACGACGGACACGTCCGCGACGATCGTGGCCGGTACGGTCGTTCAGATCGCTCTTTCCTACGCGAACACAAGCTCCTGCCTAGGTTAGTTTAAGACCAAGCTACGCCCGGCTGACCAAGGCCTGCGGAGCTAATGCACACGCGCAAACGAATGATTCTGGTGTACAAATACTTTCGACCGGATGGGCCGAATGGTGCGAACAAGGCATGATGAGGACTGAGTGTATCGAGCCCACATCAGCAGACTCCGCGGCCTCGGGGTTGTTCAGCACGACAAGCCCGTCTGGCCCCCCAGCTCGCAGAGGCTCCACCGCACTGACCGCGGCATAGCTGTCGATGGCTGCCATGCCGCCGGGATCGCGGAGACTGCCTGGGCCCGCCGCTCTATCGAGCAGTTGAGGGAGACTTCTCGCGAGGCATACCCATCGAGCGCTCGGCAATGATGTTGTGCATGATCTCGTTGCTGCCTCCGGCGATTGTGTAGGCGCGGGAGTAAAGCAGATCATCCTGCCAGGAGCCGCCTCCGATGACGTCGGAGTCGTGCTCGGTCAACACACCCTCCGTCGCCATGAAGCTCAGCGCAAGATCGATCATCCGCACGTTGAGGTTTGAGGAAAATACCTTGGCGACGGGCGCATCGGCGGCGTCGACGATTCCTTCGATGGCGTGGGAGGGGCCCAAATACTGCAACGCGATGGCGATCTCGACGTCGATGAGGGTACGTGTGAGTGCGTCTCTGACGTCGTCGAACTCGATCAATGGCGTCTCCTCACGACGCTGGGTCTGGGCGAGATCGAAGAGGTCGTTCATTCTGGCTTGCAACCGGATGCTCAAACCGCGGTTGGCTTGCCGCTCGTGCGTAAGGCTCTGCACCGCAACCTTCCATCCTTCGCCTGGCTGTCCGACCACCTGGTCATCGGAGACGAATACCGAGTCGAGAAAGACCTCGTTGAAATCGGCGGTGCCCGTGATCTCCCGCAGCGGACGGACGGTAACCCCAGGAGCGCGCATGTTCAGAAGGAATGCTGTGATGCCTGCATGCTTGGGCGCCTCGCGATCGGTGCGAGCCAGGAGGAAGCCGAAATCCGAGACGTGGGCATTCGTGTTCCATACCTTCTGGCCGGTTAACAGGTAGCCGCCATCGGTCCGCTCAGCACGCGTGCTCAATGCGGCAAGGTCGCTGCCTGCCCCCGGTTCGCTAAACAGCTGGCACCAAAGCTCCTCCCCCGACCGGATCTTGGGCAGGTAACGTTTGCACTGTTCACTCGTGCCGAAGCCCAGGAGTGCCCCGGGCACGAGGTACGCGGCGCCGATTGGTGCCGGCGCGCCCATCCGGTGTAGTTCCTCGAAGAACACCGTGGCGCGCATCCGGTCTACCCCGGGATCGCCACCAAATTCCTCGGGCCAGTCGCTGCCGATGTAGCCGCCTTCGAACATCTTCGCAGTCCAGGTGCGCAGGAGCGGCACCTCATGCGGTTCGGGAGAACGTTGACCGCCGCGGACGCGTATTTTCGGTGCCCATCGTTCGATGAACGCTCGAGCATCCTCGCGCCACTTGTCTTCCTCTGGTGTTCCGTCCAGCTGCATCAGGGTTTCCTCATTCGCCAATGCCTACCACGAGGTGCTCTCGCGCAGGGTGTCATGTCGTGCACGGCGCGTTGTAGCGATCCGACACCTAATACAGTAATCTAAATAAATTGAATTACTAGTGTGAGTCGAAGGAGTTCTAATGTCGTCGACGCCAGCCGACATCCACTCTTGCCACAGCCTGGACGACCTGATGAAGCGCGCGGCGACGCTGTGGCCGGACAACGTAGCCATGATCGACGGGGATGTCGTGGTGACCCACCGTCAGCTCGACGACATGGTCGATCGCCTCGCCTCGGAACTCATCGAGGCCGGCCTTAGGTCGGGTATGCGATGCGGGATCGCCATGGATCACCGTTGGTGGAACTTCGCGGCTTTGCTCGCCGTCGGTCGGGCAGGGTTGGCGGCTTTGCCGCTGAACATAAGGTCGACCCCCGTTGAACTGCAGGAACAGATCGCTCGATCGGGTGCTGACGCGCTCATCGTATCGGCGGCTCACCTGGCGCGCTTCGCGACCGTGTCGGGGTGGGAACACCTGTCGTTCGTGGGGCTACTGGACGATATGGGAGCACAGGGACAGGCGCCCACTACTTTGGGCAACTGTGCCGTGACTGCGATGGATACGAATCGTGCTCCGCGGACCGCCGAGATCCGAGTTGATAGCGATGCGCCTGGGACGCTGTGGTTCACGGGAGGATCGACTGGGAATCCGAAGTTGGTGGTTCATAGCCGGCAGGCACCCGTGCATGCCATCGTCTCGTGGATAGAGCGGCTCAAGTTGACACCCCGAGACCGGGGTTTTGCGCTGAATTTCTATCACATCAGCACCATGTCGAATACGGGCGCAATGCTGGCGGCCGGAGGCTCGATCATAATCATCCCGGAATTCCGTGTGCCCACAATCCTGTCGCTGATCGAACGACACAAGGCCACGCTGCTCATCACGTTGGCCCTGTTCCCGAACCTGTTGGTGCGCGATCCTTCGGTGCCGGAACGCTACGACCTCTCCTCTCTGCGACTCGTACTCGTCGGTGGAGCGCCGACAGACCATTCGGTCATGCGCGCCGCATTCGACCTACTGCCAAATGCGGAGTGGGGGCAGGGTTGGGCGCAGACCGAGCTCTGTAGCGGAGGAGCGGCTATTTACGGACAAGAGTTTCGAGACAGAATCGCCTCGGTCGGCAAACCGCTGTCCTGCGTCGAGGGGCTGGAGATTCGTGACGAGTTCGATCGTAGGACCGAGGCCGGGACCATTGGTGAAGTCTGCATTAAGGGTCCGTCGGTAATGCTCCGATACGAGGGTGCCGGCGAGTCGGGCGATGAACCGCGGAACGGGTGGATGCACACCGGCGATCTCGGCTTTGTCGACGAGGACGGGTACCTCCACCTCGCCGGCCGCAAACGGGAACTCATCATCCGCGGCGGCGAGAACCTGTATCCGGGTGAGATCGAGGCCGTTCTGATGTCGCATCCTGCGGTTCTGGAATGCGCCGTAGTCGGCATCCGGGACTCCGTGATGACCGAGGTGCCCATAGCCTTCGTTGTACGGCGTCCACACCAGGAGGCTGTCACGGCCGAAGAGATCCGCGAGTACGCCGAAGCCCGATTGAGCCGATTCAAGCAACCCGTCGCCTACGAATGGATAGCAGAACTGCCCCGCAATTCCATCGGCAAGATCCAAAAGGCCGCGCTCCGCGAGATCGGGACGGAGCACGCCAGATAGCCGGCGCGAAATGTCACGGCGCCGCCTCTCTAGCGGTTCCAGTTGAGGTGACGCACGATGCTGTGGGAGGGACCGTTGAGGATCCTCTGCGCGGCTTGCGGTCACAGCGATCGAGTGCACGTCGGAAGGTCACTGCTGTCGGCCTAGGCCCCGGCACATGATCGGAGGACTCGAACGGCAGGCGTGGACGGTCAGATTGCCGGCTCTTCAAGCAGTACCAGCGGGATTTCCCGCTTTGTTTTGGTCTGATCGCCGGCGAAGTTCTTGTGGTCGGCGACGACCAGCGGCCACAGGACGCGGCGTTCCTCGGCGCTCGTCACCCGGGCCCGCATCGGCCGCGATGGCTTGCTCTGGTGGGCGACCTCGACCTTGTGGGTTGTCGCGCCGGTTGAGGAACCACGCGAGGTATCCGTCGCCGCCGCCCGATGCCACGACCACAAGCGTTGCGCCCCTCCCGGATCGGCGAGGCGAGCATCACCGAGCACGGCCGACCCGACTCACGGCGAATCGTGGTGAGTTCCAGAACCGGGATGCTGGATACGCGCCAGCCGGCTTCCCTTTCGCTGACCTTGAGGAGTCCACGGTGGAGGGCGTTCATGGTCTTCAGTGCGAAGTCGCTGGGCGTACCTCCTTGTTCGTCCCGCCCTGTTCACGCGCGCCCTTTGCGGGTTGTGAGGCCGAAGAACTCACTGATCGCCTCGGCGGAGTCGAACGTGTGATCGGTTCGGCCCATGATGATGCGGGGGGTGTTCTTTTTGGGTCCGGGAATTGTGTGGCCACCTCCGTGCACGGTGTACAGGACCACCGGCGGGTGGTCCTGCTGGTGGTAGTCGGTGCGGTCCACCCGCGTTGGCCCTGCCTCGGCTGCAACCAGCGGTGTGGTGGTGGGGGCGGTGGTGATGCCGTTGCGGCGCGCGTAGTATTCGGCCGTTTCCTGTGCGGAAAGGCCGAGTCCTCGGGGGCGGAATCGGTACATCTTGGCCATTCCGCCCGCATAAGGGGTGATCGGGTCCTGGGTTCCGTGGACGAACATGACAGGCAGGGGCTGCTCCTGTGGGGAGTCCGGGGCGAAGTTCTCCGGGACGGACTGGGTGGCCGAGAGGATGGCGGCGCCCGCAAGGGCCGAGGGTATTTCGTGGATCAGGCGCATGACCATTTGGCCTCCATTGGAGAAGCCGACCGCGTGGACCTGCGAGCTGTCGCCGCAGTAACGGCGCACTAGGAGATCGATGGCGGCATTGGCAAACGCGACGTCGTCGACATGGTTGGTGCGCGCGGCCGAGGAATTGACGATCCTGGCGTCGTTCCAGTGCCTTTTGTAGCCGTCAAGGTAGGCAACAATGGCCCCGGACTGTTCCCCGATGTGATCGAAGCTGTTCGCGGTGAACGAGCGGATCGCCGCCGCGGTCTGCATGGAGCCGTGGAAGACCAGTACCACCGGTACCGTGCCCGAGATCGGCAGCCGGTGGTGCAGGACGGTCATTGTGCGGGTCCGGCCGTCAATTTCCACCGACTCGGACGACACGGTGATCTCAGGCGTCCTATTCATGGAACTCCTGTCCTAGAAACGGTGGCAGAGGTGTGAATCTGTCGTGCGGTCCATCCACTGTACGACGGAATCGGATTATGTATCCGAATGGATCTACTATCCGATGACCCTGCTAGGGTGAGCGCATGAAGGACACGGCCACCACTGAGCAGCCCGCGTTGCGCAAGGACGCCGCGCGCAACCGTCGCCGCATCATGGAAGCTGCACGGGCTCTGGCGCACGAGCGGAAGCCGGTCCAGCTCAACGCCGTCGCGGAGGTAGCCGACGTCGGCGTCGGCACCGTCTACCGCCACTTTCCGACCCCGGAAGCCCTAATCGCAGCCCTGGCCGCAGACCAGTTCAATGTCCTGATCCGCCAGGCCGAACAGGCTGTCGCAGCGCCCGACGCCCAGCAGGCGCTGCGAGACTTCTTGAAGATCGCCCTGACTGCCTACCTGCGGGACGACGCCTTCGCCGCAGCGGTCACCAACCCGAACCCCGCCACAGTCGACATTCAGCACCTACGCCATCGGCTCCAAGACGCGCTCCGCGACCTTCTCGCACGGACGGCCGCCGACAACGCATTGCACCCAGCGGCCCTTACAGTCGCGGACATGATGCTCCTGCTGTGCGGAATCGGCTTCGCCATCAGCCATTCCGCTAACCGCGATGACCCCGGCCTGCCCGACCGCTACCTCAGCGCCTTGCTCGACGGTGCTCTCACTCGCCACGGCGGGTGAGAGCACGGCGGCGCCGTAACCGCGTCGGCATCTGCCGCGTTGGTGCCCACAGGACCTTATGCAGGTCAGCCCCAGCACGGTGAGGCTGCCGGTCCTCCAGCGTGCCAATGGTGTCCCGCGATGGCCGGCGCAGCCTTGGGAACCCACGGTATGTCGTAATCGAGAATTCAACCGCCGACCGAATCATTGCCAACCGTCCGGACGACGCCGTTGATGTTTTGCTAGCTGCGGCGGACGCGAGGAATCTGATGGCGGCGGCGGCTTGGCGTGGCCCAGTCGGCCGGCGTAGCGGCGGAAGGTGCCGACCTCGGCGCGCTCGTGGGTGAGGACCGTGAGGACGTCGCCGAGCTGCACGCTGCCGCCGAATCGCTGTGTGCTGGACGAGGCAGCCTCCCAAGAGCTTGCGCTCACGCTGGAACGACTCTGGCGATCGAGGTCGCAGCTTGGCTGGCCGGTTATGGTTGGTGTGCCTACAGGCTGACAACCATTTTCCCGAAGACCCGATTGTCTCGCTGGTTGATGTCGTAGTCGGGGCGCACCGACAATGATGCCGCCCGCTACTGGGAAACAAGCGCTCGGCATCCTCGAGGTCACACGTTGACGCCCCTGGACACAATTCTTTCCGGTGAGGGTCATCAAGGGCAGGTGGGAGCAAAGATCCTTGTGTTGGCACCAGCTTCGCAAGCGATTTTTGGCGGGACCTAGTAGACCGTCGCGGCTAAGTGTTGGGATATAGGTGGCGGAGTTTGATGCGGGCGTCGTCGGTGGTGAAATGCCACTGGACCTGGCGTTGATCGGCGTTGGTCTCTCGTTGCCAGGCGGCGAGTTCGGCGTTGAGTGTCTCGAGGTTCTCGATGCGCCGGTCCAGGCACTGGCGGGTCAGCACAGAGAGTTCGATCTCGGCGACGTTGAGCCACGAGCCGTGTTTGGGGGTGTGGTGGATCTCGAGCCGCTGCGCGAGCGCGAACGCCTCGGCCGGCTCGAAGGCCTCGTAGAGCGATCCGATGCCGTGGGTGCCCGAGGTTGTCCATCACCAGCACCACCGTCTCTGCGTCGGGGTAGTCCACGCACAGTAGGTCTTTGACCTGCCGAGCCCAGTCGACCTTGGTGCGCCGGGGCTGGGCATCGACACGCCGCCAGCCGGCCAGAGGTTCGACCCAGCAGAAGATCGAGCAGGTCCCGTGCCGCACGTACTCCGAATCCTCTCGCCGGTCGCGGCCCGGGGCTGCAGCGATCGGGTCACGAGCATGGGCCAGCAACTGGTAGGGCTTCTCGTCCATGCACACCACCGGGCGTGAGGGATCGTGGGGGCGGGCGTAGACCGACAGGACATTTTCCATCCGGGCTGCGAACTCCGCGTTCGCCTTTGGTGGGATGGTCCAGCACTTCTTCAGGTGAGGACGAAGTTTCGTTTTTTTAAAATACGGCCGATGGTCGAGTGGTCCAGGTCGGGGATGTCGTCGACCAGGGCGACGTGCTTCTCCAGCAGTCGCAGCGACCACCGGGCATGTCCCGCCGGGGGCTGTGTGCACGCCAACGCGATCAACCTGGCCTCGACCTCCCCCGTGATCTGCGACGGCACCGGTGGGAGGTCACGCTGCTTACGACCGATCGTGGCCTCCACGTCCCGACCGGTCTCAGCGAACCGCTTGGCCACCAGCCGCACCGTCTCACCCGAGACCCCCAACCGTGCCGCGATCACCTTCTTCTCCTCAACCACCCCGACCGAGGTGTCCAGCGCCAGCAACACCCGGGCCCGCCGGATCATCGAGGCCGGATGCACCCCGGTCGTGGTCAACCGTTCCAAGAACTCACGATCAGCCGAGCTCAACGTCACCGGACGCTTCTTCTGCGAAGGCATGACAACAGTCCTGACCGGCAGAGGGAAGGGGAAGTCTGCCACCCCACCCTCGCACCGAAACAGGCCAGAACTAAGCAGCGACACGCTACTAGTGTGCTGAGCCTGAATAGTCGGTGCTCTCTGCGAGGTCGGCTGCCCTGCGCATCAGGTCGAGGACGAGAGGCTCGAAACTCAGGAGCTTTTCGTCTTCACCGGCTCGTTGGAAACCTTGTTCGAGGACGATCGCCAGCTTCCAACGAGCGAGAATGAGATAGTAGTCGAAATCGTCGACTTGACGGCCGGAGTTTCGGGCGTAGTACTCGAGGAGGTCCGAGTACGTCGGCATCCCGGTCAGGTCGAGATGGTCGCCGCCGGGCTCGGGTGCAGTGGTGTCGTCCGGCCACCGCTGCAGCGCCCATGCCAGGTCGAGCTTGGGATCGCCGATCGTTGCCATCTCCCAATCGACGATCGCTGTCAGGCGGGCCGGGGCGCCGTGCTGGAACATGACGTTGCCGAACTGATAGTCACCGTGCATCAGGCCGGGAGAGAAGTCGAGCGGCCGGTGCGCCGCGAGCCAACGCGTTGCTTCGTCGATTCCGGGCACCGGTCTTCCCTTGCTCCGGTTGTGGAAGGCGGTCCAGCGCTCGACCTGGCGATCGTGGAAGCCGTCGGGACGCCCCAGATCGTGCAGACCGTGAGCTCGCCAGTCGAACCTGCCCATGCGCACCACACCTTCGACCAGCTCGTACGCGAGTCCCTTGCGTGCTTCGATGTCCGAATTGAAAGGCTCGGGCCATCGGGGCGAGGAGATCGGGCTCCACCCGTCCACAAATCCCATGAGGTAGAAGCAACGGTCGAGCACGCTCGGATCGTGGCACACCGCGATCGCCGCCGGGTGCGGCACATCGGTTCCTTCGAGGGAGTTGATGATGCGCCACTCCCGAAGGATGCCCTCGTCACGCGATGCCGGCGCGTTCGTTGGAGGCTTACGAAGAGCGCACCGCAGGCTGCCGCGCCGGAGCTCGTAGATCTCGTTCTGGGTGCCGCCGGAGATGAAGCGTAACTGAATGGCTTCGCCCTGACCGGGAAGGTTCCGGCTGTCCATCCATGCGGCGAGCGTGTCGCATTCGAGTGTCGGCTGGCTCACGGCTGGCTCGCGAAGATGCTTCGAGGCAGGCCGTCCGCAGCGGGACGGAAGGCCGTTTCGATTGTGGTGGCAAGGTGTTCCTGATCCCAGGGCCCGGTCGCGCTGACCTGCCGGATGATCTCCGGATTCTGGTAGAGCCCTATCTCGTAGCCCATGGCCGACAGCACTCGTCCACTCAGCCAGTCGGAACGTTTGCTGGCCAAGTAGAGAGCCAGCGGCGCGATATTCGCGGGCGACATGACGGGGTCAACTTCCGTATCGCCGAAACCGGAGCTGACTTGTTTGTCCTTCGGTACCGTCGCAGTAAGGCGGGTCGCCGCGCCCGGTGCGATCGCGTTCGCGGTAACCCCATATCGAGCAAGTCCTTGGGCGAGTGAGTAAGTCAGGCCGACGATCCCCATTTTGGCGGCCGCGTAGTTGGCCTGACCCGGGGATCCCTCCAGTCCCGAGATGGACGTGAAATTGATGAGACGGTAGTGACCGTCTGTGTTGCGCTGGTTACGCCAGTACGCTGCCGCTGGACGAACCGTCGAGTAGTGCCCTTTGAGATGGACTCGGATGACCTCATCCCAGTCCTTCTCGGGCAAACTGAAGATCATTCGATCACGCAAGATGCCAGCCACATTGACGACAATGTCGAGATGGCCGAATTGCGAGACGGCGGTGTCGACCAACCGCTCGCCTGTGGCGACATCCGCGACGTCTCCGGTGTCGGCGACCGCCGAGCCGCCAGCCGCGACCACCTGGTCGACGACATCTTTGGCCGGCCCTTCGTCGCTGCCGGTGCCGTCGGCGGGCCCTCCGAAATCGTTCACGACGACCGCCGCACCTTCCGCGGCGAACGCTGACGTTATTGCGGCGCCGATGCCGCGGGCGCCACCAGTGATGATGGCGACCCGCCCGTCGAGGATTCCCATGTGATTTTCCTTGTCTATGCGGTGTACGTCAGTCGGCCGCGGTCGAGGACCGTCACGCCGTTGCTGGTGGTGCGGAAGTGTGCCGTCCTGATAGGGCTGTCGGTAAACCCGTTCGCGCCATGGCCCGTCGCGGTCTCCCAGATGTGGACGGTCAGGTCTTGCCCGGGTAGAACCGGTTCAGTGAACCGCCCGGTCATGGAGTGGAAGCGCCTCACATCGGAGGCGCACAGCGCGTGCAGCAGTAGCCGGCCTGTGTAGCCGTAGGTGCACATTCCGTGCAGGATCGGCTGCGAGAATCCGCCCCGTTTTGCGAACTCCGGGTCGGAGTGGAGCGGGTTGCGGTCCCCGGTCAGGCGATAGAGCAGCGCTTGTTCAGGGCGGGTCTCGGTCACCACTTGCACGTCCGGTTCGCGTTCGGGCATCGACGACGTCGGCGAAGGCCCGCGGTCACCGCCGAAGCCGCCCGCTCCACGGATGAAGATGGACGTCTGGACAGTTGCCAGCTCGGCATCGGTGGCCACGTCGATAGCTGTGCTCTCCCAGGTGACAAGGGCAGCGCGGCCCTTGTCGTAGATACCGGTGACGGTTGTGGTCGACCGTGCGCAGCCGCTAGGCGGCAGGGGGTGGTTCAGGTGGAACGACTGTTCGGCGTGGACGACGCCCGCCGGGTCGTAAGTACCGATCGCGGGCACGCCACCCGCGATGATGAGGTTGGCAAAAGTTGGCAGGACGTGGGTCTCGACTCCGGTGCTGTTCTCGGTGGTGAAGTCGAGTTCGAGCAGCGGGTCGTTATGCCCCGCCCCGACTGCAAGGGCGTAGAGCGCGACGTCGGACTCGGTCCATGAGCGCTCGGCTGGCTCACTCTGGACGCCGACGATCTCGAGATCAAGAGTCATCGTTACCTTTCATGGCTGGCGATTGGCGAGCACGAGGCTCCCGGAAGCGGCGAAATACATGCCGACGCCCTGGACGAAACTGGTGCTGATGCCCTGCACCTGCACCACAGCTTCGTGCCGTAGCTGGCGGACGGCCTCTTGAATGGCAAACATGCCGTACATGCCGGAATGTGTATACGACAGTCCGCCACCGTTGGTGTTCATCGGCAAGCTGCCGCCCGTGCGGGTATGTCCCTCGGCGATGAATGCGCCGGACTCACCTCGTGGAACGAAGCCGAGGTCCTCGAGGATGTATAGCGGGAGGTGGGCGAATGCGTCGTATCCCATTAGGTGATCTATATCCGTGGGACCAAGACCCGCCGTGGTGAACGCTTCGGCGCTGGAGCGCCGGAACGCTCCGGAGGAGCCGATGTCGTCCATCTGCGACACCATGGAGCCCTCACTCGACTCACCTGAGCCCAGCAGATAGACCGATCGCCCCGCTGACGGGAGATCTTTGGCTCGGTCCGCGGCCGTGAGCACGAGTGCCCCTCCGCCGTCGGTGACCACGCAGCACATGTCGCGGCTGAAGGGATAGGCGATCATTGGTCCGTCGAGAACTTGCTGGACCGTCGTCGGCTTGCGTCGGAAAGCGCGGGGATTGTCGGTCGCCCACTCACGTTGAGCGACAACTACTTCGGCTAGCTCTGTGCGATCCATGCCGCGGTCGTGGAGGAACCGCATCGCTGGAACTGTGAACGCGGAGTATGGACCGACTGCCCCATATGGCGCCTCGAATTGGCCGGCGATCCAGTGCGGGTAGATCTCATAAGGGTCCATTCCTACACGCGAACGGCCGGACTCGCCATGTGTTATCAGGACGACGTCAGCCGCGCCGGCGGCGATCGCTGCGGCGGCATGCCGCACATGCAGCATGAAGCTGCAGCCTCCCACCATCGTTCCATCCAACCAACGGGGCGTGATGCCAAGGTGGTGGGCAACCGTCACTGGCATGGGTCCGGCGGTCGCAATCCCGTCCACGTCGTGCACCGTCAGCCCGGCGTCGGCGAGAGCATTCAAGGCGGCCTCAGCATGGAGCTGGAGCATCGATCGGTCGGGAACGACACCAACGTCGTCGGTCTCCGCTGCTCCGACGATCGCAACCTGTCCGCCGTGCATGCTGCTCATGCTGCTGTATCCATTCGGAAGACGGGCACCATCTGGTCGCCGCGCGGCTCGAAGTCGACCTCGACGCGTGCATCCAGTGGTAGCAGCGCCGGATCAGGATCGACGCCGATCAGATTGGTCATGAGTCGCGGACCTTCGTCGAGTTCTACGAGCGCAATAATTTGCGGTTCGGTCGACGACGCTGGTGGGAGCGGACGGTAATTGATGACGTACGAGATTAGTTGGCCTCGACCGCTGGCTACATGCCACGTGACCTCTCGCGACGAACAGAATCGGCAGAACGGCCGTGGATAAAAGTAGAAGCGCTCGCAGGCGTTGCACTTCTGGATACGTAACTGGCCTTCGCGAGTGCCTTGCCAGTACTCCGCGGTTTCGGGTGTCGGCCCGGGAACGGCGCCACCGCCCATCGACATCTCCCTACGTGTGGCTGGATGTTCGGCGGCCATCTGAAAGAGGCCAAAATACGGAACTGGTTCCGTTTTATCAGTGATTTTCGTGGTGGTCAATGTTCAGGGGTTGGGCGTCCGAAGGGGTGTCGCCGAGCTCTTGACCGACAAGTTAGGGACTGCCAACCTGGCTGGGCTCGGTGGCGGCCACCATTTCTGCAGCTAGAACGGAGCTATTGAGATCGAGTAGATGACAGCCGACCCGGATGCGGTACCGCACCTCTGCGTCGGTGGAGGAGTCCGCTAGCCAGCGTCGGAGCGCTGCGGAGAAGATGTCGACGATCATAGGAAGCACGTGCAACTGGTCTTCGCTGAGTCCTGGATCGGCCTCGGCCACGTGGCTCAAGATACGCAGATGCAAATCGGCAATCTGCTGGATGATCGGGCCTTGGCTTCCGTTCACGCCTGCCAGGGCCCTCGTCAACGCAGCAGTGAGATTGCGATCCCGCTGTTGGGCGTGGAATTCGCGCAGTAAATGGTCGGTCACCAGTTCGCGTGCGGTGCCCTCTCGATGCGCCTCTTGCTGTATCAGTTGCAGAGCGCGCTCGTATCTGGCGAGCGAGACTGCCAGCAGCACATGATCCTTCGACGGGAAGTAGCGATAGAGCGCAGTCAGCGAGATTTCTGCACTCTTGGCCAACTCCTTCATTTGGAGGTTGTCCTCGCCTCCCGCGGAAAGAAACCTGGTTGCTGTCTCGAGCACGCGGTTGTAGCGCGCACGCTGTGCTGACGTCGACGGGACGGCCGCGACCCCTGCTTGCCGTGCGTCGAGACTGCCTGAACCGCTCGGATCTTCGGTCATATCGGGATTCAAGCAGATATCGCGACGGCGAACGACCCGCATCTCCCACGGGCGCGGGGCGAGGGGTAGCGATGTAGCCAAAAGAGGCATAGGAATATAGGATTCCGAAGAGTGAGATTCGAGGGAGTTGAAATGACCGACAGCAATCAGGCCCCCGCCTACCCGATGCCGCGGGCAAGGGCGTGTCCGTTCGATCCGCCGCCAGGCCTCACCGAATTGGAATCAGTCCAGCGAGTGCGCATCTGGGACGGGTCGATGCCGTGGCTGGTCAAGGGATACGACGATAGTCGCCGGATCCTCAGCGACCCTCGCGTCAGCAACGACGTGCGCAGGGAGGGCTACCCACACACTTCGGAGCCATTCAAAGCGCTTCGCACCAAGGGCGTCGTAACCTTCGACCGGATGGACTCGCCGGAGCATGAAAGACAGCGGCGGATGCTTACCAAGGACTTCATGGTCAAGCACATCGAGCAGATGCGTCCGAAGCTGCAACACTATGTCGACGAACTGATGGACGCGATTCTTGCCGGGCCCAACCCGGTGGACCTCGTGCCTGCGCTGGCGCTGCCCCTTCCCGGTCTCGTCATCTGTGAACTACTGGGCGTCCCCTTCGCAGACACTGTGCTGTTCCAGCGATGCGTGAGTAGGATGCTGAACACCAAGTTGTCACCAGAGGTCGTCATGGACGCGAGCAAGGAGCTCCATGACTACTTGGAGAACCTTGTCCGGGCCAGCGAGAAAGAGCCGACCGACGGACTCATCGGTCGCCTGGTGTCGAACCAGATGGCAAGTGGCGAGCTCACCCGAACTCAAATCGTCGACATGTCGCTGCTTTTGCTGATGGCTGGGTACGACACGAGCTCGAATATGATTTCGCTGGGCATCCTCGCGTTGCTGCAGAACCCCGATCAGCTGGCCGACCTAAGAGAGTCCGACGATCCGGCGCTGACTGCGAACACGGTCGAAGAACTGCTTCGATACTTGACCGTGCTTCACATGGGCCGTCGGCGTCTCGCCATGGAAGACATCGAATTGGGCGGCCAGACCATCCGCGCCGGCGACGGCATCATTGTGTTATCTGATATGGCCAACCGGGACAAGACTGCATTCGCCGGCGATCCGAACGAGCTCGACATCCATCGCGATGCACGCCACAACGTCGCCTTCGGCTTCGGTGCGCACCAGTGCTTGGGCCAGCCCCTCGCGCGCGTCGAACTCCAGATTGTGTACAGCACCTTCGCGAAGAGGATGCCGTCGACTGTGAAGCTCGCAATACCCTTCGAGGACGTGAAGTTTCAGTTCGACGCTCAGATCTACGGACTGGATTCACTGCCAGTTACCTGGTGAGCATGACAGCGCTGTCGTGACGGCCGTGACGCCGAAAGAAACGGACTCACACGAGTGAGTGCTGATCGCCAAGTGTGGACCAGCGCGCTGATGGTTTTTGTTCCCGTTCGACCCATCGCGGACTACGGCTGGAATGCTCCGAGGCCACGTCAAGGGACCGCTCCGACAAGCGATCGCGCGCTGGGGATAAAGAGATATCTCAATAGCATTGTTTGCCTGTTTTTGTTACGGTGCTTGAACCGCGATGTCGGCCTTGTCTGAGACTTGCCGACCCGCGACGACAGAGACCGTCGAGCTGGCAGCCGATGCTTCGCTGGTTCGACAACATCGACAAGAATTCACCGCATAGAAAGACGGCTGCCATGGCATGGGATTTCTCCACCGAACCCGACTTCGAAGAGCAGCTTGCGTGGATGCGCGACTTCGTCAAACAAGAGATCGCACCCCTTGATCTGGTCTTCCCACACATGGACCATCGGGTACCGCCGCCGTGGTTGAAGTCCGTAGTGGACCCACTCAAGCAGGCGGTCAAAGACCGCGGGTTGTGGGCGTGCCACCTCGGCGCCGATCTCGGTGGCAAGGGCTTCGGTCAGGTGAAGTTGAGTCTGATGAACGAGATCTTAGCGCCCTACCAGTGGGGTCCAACTATCTTCGGCGTCCAAGGTCCCGATACCGGCAACGCTGAGATTCTGGCCCATTACGGAACGGCCGAGCAGAAGGAGCAATACCTCCAGCCGCTTCTTGATGGAGAGCTCTTCTCTGCCTTCTCGATGACCGAGCCGCAGGCCGGCGCCGATCCGACGCTGTTGGAGTGCCGTGCTGAACGAGACGGTGACGAATGGGTGCTGACCGGTGAGAAGTTCTTCACCTCCAACGCCGATCACTCTGCGTTCTTCATCGTTATGGCGGTCACCAATCCAGAAGTGAGCCGCTACAAGGGCATGTCCATGTTCCTGGTACCTCGAAATGCGCCCGGCGTCGAGATTGTCCGTCCGACGCAATACATGGGGGAGAGTGACGACGCGATGGGGCACCCGCACGTCCGCTACGAGGACGTGCGACTTCCGCTCGACAGCATGCTCGGTAAGGAGGGCGATGCGTTCGTCATCGCTCAAACCCGGTTGTCGGGTGGCCGGATCCACCACGCCATGCGCGCTGTCGGCCAGGCGCAATACGCGTTTGACATGATGTGTGAGCGGGCCCTCAGCCGCCGGTCCGGGAATGATGTCATCGCTGCCAAGCAGATGGTTCAGGAGGCCATCGCGACGGCCTACGCTGAGATCGAACAGTTCCGCCTTTTTGTGCTGAGGGCCGCTTGGAAGATCGATCAAGGTCATGGGTACTCGCCGGAGGTCCGTAAGGACATCGCCATCGCAAAGGTGCTGTCGTTCAACGTCATGCGCAGCGTCATCGATAAGGCGGTACACATCCATGGTGCCCTCGGCACCTCGGGCGAAACGCCGCTTGCCCGGTTGTGGCAGCTGGTGCCGGCCTACGGGATCTGGGATGGCCCCACAGAAACGCACATCACCACCGCAGCCCGGCTCATCCTGAAGGACCATGTGCCTTCGGCCGACCTGTGGCCGTCCGAGTGGATACCGGCGCGTATGGAAGCTGCCCGAACCAAATTTGCCGACGCCCTCGAGCAGCGGCGCCTGGGAGAGAGCGCAGTGAATGCGTGACAGATTGCAAACCTGCATCGTGTGCAGCAACCGAAGCGTGACCCGTCACCGACCCTGGCTTGGTGTCGACGTTCAACACCGAAAGGAATCGAGGTCATGAGCGTACTCGAGAAATTCACGTTGACGGGGCGTGTGGCCGTGGTGACGGGAGCAAGTCGCGGTATCGGTCGAGCTATTGCAGAGTGCTACGCGGCCGCCGGCGCTGACGTGGTGATCGTGTCTCGGAAGATCGAGGCCTGCCAGCAGGCGGCGAAGGAGATCTCCGCCTCAACCGGTCGCCGGGCAGTACCGATGGACTGCCACGTCGGGCACTGGGACGACTGTGACAGGCTGATCGACAACGTTCTGGATACCTTCGGAAAGCTCGACATCCTCGTGAACAACGCCGGGATGTCTCCGCTCTATCCAAACCTGATGGCGGTCAGCGAGGAACTGTACGACAAGACCTTGAACGTCAACCTGAAAGGACCCTTCCGCCTGGGCGTGCGCGCAGCTACCCACATGGCGGCCAACAGCGGCGGCGCAATCATCAACGTCGGAACCATCGGTTCGCTGCTCGCGTCCCCGACGGAACTGCCATACGCCTGTGCCAAGGCGGGACTGAACGCCCTGACAGTCGGCTTGGCCGATGCCTTTGCTCCGGACGTGCGCGTCAACGGCATCCTTCCCGGCCCAGTTCGCACCGACGTGACAAGGGCATGGACCACTGAACAGCGAGAAGGTAGAGGCGTGCCCCTCGGCCGCTTGGGCGAACCCGATGACATCGCAGCAATGGCGCTATACCTGGCCAGCCCCGCTGCCAGCTTCACGACAGGTGCCATCGTGCGGGTGGACGGCGGCGTGACTCGGAAGGTCTGACAGTGAGTGTGCGGTTGACGGTGATCGGCTTCGCTGGTTCTCGGCTTTGAGCTTGTCTGACGACGTCTCTTACTGCAGCGGTTGTGGAAGATCTCAGGTGGTAGCGGTCGAGTTCGCGAGCCCGATCCGCCACCGCTCTCTGCCGAGAAGTCGGTTTGTCTTCTTCCCCAGAATGATTCGATCATAGCGTTGTCGTAGGCAATCGCACTCCGAGGACATTGCGCAACTCGCCCCGTCGATTGGACCATGAACAGAATCTGGTCCGAACGCTTCGCTCGATCGGTGATTGTCCACGAGGCGAACGGTAGCCCCACGATCGGAGTGGATCGTGGGGCTACCTGACGGGGCGCGGTTCGAGAACGCAATTGACAGGGTGTCCCTCGCCAGGGCGGCGGTCTGGCTGCTGTCGAAAGACACACCAAGCACGTGTGGCCCGTGTCGCTGAGCACGCCAGGCGGACTCGCAGTGGCATCGGGAGATGGTGTCCAGGACGACCGCGCACCTAGGCCTCCCTCATAGCTATGTCTTTAGTTAATGTCATTGATCGACAGAGTATTTGGATATTGACGGGTGAACAATCGGCCCGCCAGATCATCGGCAGCCAGGGTCTGAGGTCTAGGATGAGGCCGCTTCCTCTCCAACAGACCTCTGATGCCTGCACGCACCGTAAACGAGCTCGATCCGGCCATGGCCGGCCACAATGCTGAGGCCGAGGTGAACTCGGTGTGCACGTGGCGCGCGCCCCGTAGGTGCCGCCGAAGTGGCATGGACACCGCGGAGCTGCTCGATCAGCCGGAGCATGCCGGACCGCATGCTCCGGCTTCGGACTCCTGAGCAGCCGCCGCCGGCTTCCGGGGAGTCCTCCAAGCCATCGTCGCTGTGGCCGCGAACCTGGGTTGCAAGTTCGCTGGGCGTTTTGCGCGCGGCCGCCAGCTTCGACTGTTTCCCCAGGTGAGCTTCTGCTTGCGCCCCGCGTAGATCGTCTGATCGCTGATGCGGTGACCGCTGCGACCGGTCTGCCGACCGGCCGTCAGGACGAGTGCATTGCATCGGAACTCTTCGAGATACGGCTTCGGCACAGATCCGCCTCCGTCGGGATGAGATCGTAGAAACCCACTCCCTCGTCTCGCCTGGAGTCAGGGCACATCAAACTTCTCGGACATGTCGGGGCGGTTCAAGACCGCACCGGCCCGCGATGCGGGTGGTAGATGCGGGTGGGTGGTAGTTGTAGAAGAGGCTGAACAATCCTTGAGTTGGGCTTGAAGGATGCTCCTATCGTCGATTGACGTCGAGCAGACGGTAGAAACCTTCGGCGTCGACGTGGTGTGATCACTCGACTTTGCCATTCAGGCGGGGTCTGCGGGTCTTGATGTAGGCGTGACAGATGCCCTTGTCGAGCACGTGCCGTGGGACGCGGCTGGAATTTGTCGCCGTTGTGGTCGACCCTCTGGCTACCAATACCTGGCCCGGATCTCGCGCTTGAGAAGTTTTCCCGTGGGCAGGCGTGGAAGCTCGTCGGTGAAGTCCACGGAGGTGGGGCTTTTGTAATGAGCCAGACGTGACCGGCAATGGGCGATGAGTTCTTTCTCGAGTTCGGGGCCTGGAGTGGTTCCGGGGGAGGGAACTACCACTGCTTTGACCGCTTCGCCCATGTCCGGATGCGGAACCCCGACCACGGCCACATCCTGCACCGCGGGGTGTAGCGCGAGGGCATCCTCGATCTCCTGGGGGTAGATGTTCACGCCCCCAGAGATGATCATGTGGCTGACACGATCGGTCAGGTACAAGAATCCGTCCTCGTCGAGCCGACCGACGTCGCCGAGTGTGCTCCATCCACGATCATTGATCGCAGCGGCAGTTTTGGTTGGATCATTGTGGTACTCGAAAGCTGGGCCGCCCTCGAACCAGATTTGGCCGACCTCTCCGGTCGGTACTTCTTTGCCGTCCTCATCCAGAACGTGCACGATGCCGATCATCGGTACCCCGACCGATCCCCGGTGCTGCAGCCACTGCTCGGAGTTGATGGCGCAGAATCCGTTGCCCTCGCTACCGGCATAGAACTCGCAGATGATCGGCCCCCACCAGTCGATCATGGCCAGCTTGACGTCCACCGGGCAGGGGGCAGCGGCGTGGACCACTACGCGGAGGCTGGAGTGATCGTATTTGAGGCGGTCGCCGTCCGGAAGCTTGAGCATGCGCACGAAATGAGTGGGGACGAAGTGAGCGTGCGTGACGCGGTATTGCTCGATCAGTTGTAGAACGCGCAGGGGGTCGAACTTCTCCATCACCAGCACGGTGGCGCCGAGGCGGTGTGCCGCTGCCACCCAACCCACACCGGCGGCATGATAAAGCGGCGCCGGGCAGAGGTAGACCGTCTCGGGTGAGAACCCGTACATGGTTTGCAGGAGGGTCAGGTGTGCGCCGCCGCCGGTTCCGAACGGCTCGCTGGAGATCGAGGGCTTGATGCCTTTCGGCCGGCCCGTGGTCCCGGAGGAGTAGAACATGAAGGCGCCTTCGACTTCGTCATCGAGTTCAGTCGCCGGGTACGCCCCAACTGATTCCTCGTAGCTCTGGTAACCGGGCATGGCGCCGTCGATCATCAGGCGAACGGAAACGTTCGCCAGATACGGTTCGAGCTCTGACGCGGTTTCGCTCAAGGCAGCGGAGACGATAAGCGCGGACGCGCCGCTGTCCGCGACGATGTAGCCGGCCTCCTCCGCCTTGAGGTGCCAGTTGATCGGTACTGTGTGCATTCCTGAACGTTGTGCAGCCCAAAAGACTTCGAAGTATCTCGGATGGTTCTCAAGCAAGATTGCGACCCGATCGCCTCGCTTGAGGCCCGCGGCTTTGAGTAGCTGGGCCAACCGCTTCGATCTCTCATCTAATTCCCGATAGCTCACGGTGGCGCCGCTGTTGACCATGACCACGGCCGGCCGGTCGCTGTCCGTGGCATGCGCTCCGGGCTGCCTCATGTTCGTGTCGGGTTGTTGACGCGTGGGACTGTCGACCATGTGCAACTCCTTGAGATGACACCATTACAGTGTGGTAAATGCTATATTCCAATACCTGTTTTGTCGAGGCGCTTGAAGGCGATCATGTGTGTTCGATACCGCGGTGGTGGCTAGCTGAATTTCGTGGGGCGTGGTGGACGCCGACAAGGGTCGACGGGTGACTCTACGTCGAGTTCCGGTGTGGGGAGTGGTGATTGGATCGTGGCCCGGATAGGCCGCCGAGCGGGGCTTCGCTGGACATGGATCTCGGCGCGGCCACTCGGTGGCAAGGGTCCGGTTTAAGTGTCGAATGCGTCAAGCGGTCGGCGCGAGTTCTTCGGCTGTGACAGCCCTTGTCGGAGCCGCAAGCACTTTTCGGACGATGACGTGTGTGAGACAGCGAAGGATCTCGCGCTTGCTGAGGTCTTCACGCATCCGCGAGCGACAGAGCCTCGTGCATTCGTGTCTTACACCTGCGCGATCGGTTACGCTCCGCGCGCTGGTACGGACCCACCTGTGTCCCGAGCGCACCAAGAGGCATTCGACAGCCAACAGTGGAAGGGCGACATGACGCAGGGGTGCTGTCATCGTGACTACGGTCGCGGTTCTAGGGCAGGGTGAGGCAGGCATCGTCCGCGGGGGAGCGGTGTAATCGATCTGACCGTCTGTCAGTCGGGGGCGACTTCGATCCGTGCGAACGGCCGTGGGAGACCCGCTACGTCGGAATAGAAGGTGTCGACCCTGCCGTTCTGTGCATTCCGGTCGTAAGCGCCACCGACTGTGACGAAGACGGTGCGCAGATCTGGCCCGCCGAAGCAGAGGCTCGTCACCGATCGCTCTCTGGTCGGAATCCTGCGTAGCTCCTCGCCGCTCGGTGAGAGGATGCAGATGTAGCTCCAGTCGTCGAGGTCGGCGACCGCGACCCATACGGTTCCGTCCGAGGCTACCGCGAGTCCGTCGGGAATGCCGTTGTTCCACTGCGTAAGTGGCCGACTATCCACAAGGGTTCCCGTAGCGTGCACCTCATGCCGCCACACAATTCCGACGCCGGTATCGACGTGATACAACCATTTGCCATCGGGGGAGAACCCAAGGCCATTCGTCTTCTGCAGGCCGGTCGCCACAACGGTCTGGGCGCCATCTGTGTCGATCATGACGAGTTCGCCTGGCTGATTGACGCGGCCGCCAGGTTCCGAGTCTATGGAGCCGACATAGATCCGGCCGGCTTCGGACACGGTCAGATCGTTGAAGCGTGCGGTGGGTGAACCACCTGCGGGTGTGGCGAGTACAAGGTTGCCGGCATCCGACTTCACTGACAGGTTCTTGCCAGAGACGATCAAACCACCGTTAGCCTCGCGGGCCAGCCCGCCGATGCCTCGTCGGTGCGGGACAAGGAGGTCTTTGCGATCTTCAGTGACGTGCCACACACCGCCTGCCTGAACGTCAGTGATGAGCAACGACTGGCTTTTGTGATCCCATAGAGGTGCCTCCGGCATCGCGAAACCAGAAGCCAGAGTTCGCCACTCAACCTCATGCATACATCGAACGTACACTATGGGTATCCTTAAGAAGCATTTCTACTACTTCTTTCCAATGGAGACCCTGAGGTGACGGATTCTATGCGCAAAGTGGTACTGACGGCCGCGCCACAGGCAACCGCGGAGGTGCTTCGTGAGGAGATCTTGCTCCGCGACGGGGAAAACAGCTACCTCGGCTCTGAGGATGATCTGATCGAGCGGCTCGGCGTGAGTCGGCCGACGTTGCGGCAAGCCGCGCGGATCCTCGAGCAGGAGAACCTGCTGGTCGTCCGTCGTGGCGTGAATGGTGGCCTGTTTTGCCGACGGCCGGACGCGAGTGCGGTCACACATGCCACGGCAGTCTTCTTGCGGTCTCGCCATGCCTCTGTGCAGGAAGTCTTCGACACGCGCCTTCTCGTCGAGGTCGAATGTGCCGCCCTGGCGGCGAAGGCGCCGCGCGCCGAGCGTGAGGAGGCGATGCGCACTGTGGAAGGACACGACTTCCATTTGGCCGTTGCCCGGCTGTCGAACAACACTGTCAACGTCATGTTCGTGGACGTGTTGATCAACGTGGCAGAGTCGTTGCGCGGTGGCTCTGCCTCGAACGGTCATCACAGCAGTCCAGAGACTGACAGAGCGCATGCCCGTATCAGGAAGGCCATCCTGGACGGTGACGCCGACGCTGCGGCCGCTCGCATGAGGCGACACATCGAGGCGGCGAAGGACGTAGTGGCGGCGCAGGCCGCCGACCTTGGACTCTAGTTTGGGGCACGAAACGTGTGGTCCAACCAGACTGGCCCGACGTCCGTTCGCCGACCCAGCCGGTGCCTACAACTCGTCACGAGTCCCCTTCACCGGCCGCCGGGAACGTGAGCCCGGATCGCAAGCGGGAATCCTCAGTGGTCTCGCGGCATCGAACTGTGTGCCTATCCGAGGAAATACTGTACATTCAGATACCTGTTAATAGGTTTCCAACCACTAGCTAAATCGGAGGGTGGGTCATGACTCACCGGATACTGGTGCGGAGCATCTTGATCGACGTACCGTCCAGCGACTACGACCGCACCCAGGCGTTCTGGGCTACCGCACTGGATGCACGCTCCCGGCGCGGTACGGAGCACCCGGAGTACCATGTTCTGGACGACGCCGCGGCTCGGGATCGCGTTCTCGTCCAGGATGTCGGCACCGATTCGGCTCGGTTCCACATCGACATCGAGACGGACGACGTCGAAGCCGAACTGACGCGACTTCGGGCGTGCGGTGCGGTGGAGGTCGAGCGCCACGAGTTTCGTCACCCCTGGCCTGTCGGTCGTCGGCACGCGAAGAAGCGGACTGACTATTACGTTGTATTGCGTGATCCGGCGGGATTGCCGTTTTGCGTAGTGCCCGCTGAGAGCGACGACTTCCCGGAGCGCTCCCGGGAGGTGGACTGACGCCGCGCCGGTCATATCGGAAGATGTATCGAAATGCCGGGGCGGCGACACTGCCTTGTCTCGGGACGCGGACGACTTGACGATGGTCTGTGTCTTCTTCCATGAAGCGGCTACTCTCAAGTTCAACAGCGGCACGGTCCGTGGCGATCAAGACGAATTCTGAACACAAGAAACAACTTTGGCCCACCATGCAGATGGTCAGGGCTGATGCCGCGGGGAGACGGGCCAATCGCGATGTTCGGGGCGCGTCGCTGCCCGCGCCGTCGCGTAGAGCGGCCACCTTTGAAGACGAACGCGCCGTCAGCCATCCGTGCCGCGGGTGAAACGGAATATTGCAACGTGGCGTCGCAAGGGCGCGCACAAGTGGCCCAACTCCGCTCGTACTGCCAGCCACGGCATCCTCGGGTGCTATTCCGGTGCCTTGGTCAAGAGTCGGACGCGATCGTGTGCGTTCCCGGACCGCGACGACCCGGTCTGTGCGGACCTGTTTCGGGAATCGGACTGTTTCCAGCGGCCGGCCGTGACGATCCGTGCGGGGTGCCTTTGCGGTGATCAGCTGGGGACTGGTCGGGCCGGTCGGCGAATGGCTCAGGGCCGCGATGCCGGAACGAGCCGCGGCGAGCACGAGGTGCCATCGGGCACGATATCGAACTCTGACTACTGACCCGGATCATCACTATCTTCGCGTAGTGGCACGTCGAGAAAGCATCGTCAGGCAGTCATGCGCGCCTGCTTCCCGGCACCCTCGTCGTCAGATGTAGTTGTTGACGTTGTCTGTACCGTCCGTGAGGACTTACTCGATTGTTCCAGTGTTGGTTTCGCTTCGACTGGACTGGCCGACGCCGATGACACAGGTGCCCAAACATGCACATTCCGGGGTGCTGCTGCAGCCAGTAGCGCGATCATGTCCGCCGAGTTGACCGTTACAAAGCCGCCCACGAAGTTGCCGATCCGAACACTGACAACGCCCCATCCACCGGGCCTCTGGTGAACCACTCTCCTCGCGATTGAGATGGCTCGCACCGCCCCCACCGATGTTGAACGCATCCAATGCGGTCGATGCCTTGGCGGCGAATCTGATGTTGGCATCGCCCCGCTGTAGTCCGGCGCTTACTCGTAGGACGGGGCCCATACAGCTGCTCGCGCTGCTATCGCAGCGCCCAGGACCACGCACGTGGACAATCTCGGCCGCATCGCCGCTCCTGACATTTACGGCTAGCCGTCGCAGGGCTGCGCTAGCGGCCACAGTTCATCAAAGTGTCTGTGGCACTTGCATATTCGGTCCATTTGTCATCAGGAATTCCGTCGACAGCTACGGGCCGTATGGCTGCAACATCCGTGTCAGGGGTATTGCGCAGCAGATACGATTGGGTAATACTACGCATTCAGATATCTAATTCATTCAGATAGCGAGTCGATCTCTACCGCCGCTGTCGCCGGAGAGGACAGATGTGAACCCACCGGATATTGCTACGCACCGTCCTCTTCAACGTTTCGTTGATTCGTCACGATCTCACCCTGGATCTCCGTTCCACCGCTCGCGCGGCGAACGGGACGGGGGGACCGCAGGTCATTCGGGCGTCAATGGCGAGCTGCGATTCGCTGGTGCCAGGGCAGCGGCGTACTCATGAGTCGCGATTTGAGAGTCGTCCTTACCGGCCACACCTTCCTTGAATCCCCACGTTGGCATGAGGGGCGGATCTGGGTCACCGACTTTTTCACGAATCAGATTCTCTCCGCGACCGAAACCGGCGCTGACCTGCGCGTGGAGGCTGTGGTTCCGCAGCAGCCGTCCGGGATCGGCTGGCTGCCAGATGGCCGGTTGGTCGTCGTCTCGATGCGCGATCACCGGTTGTTACGGCGTGAAGTCTCTGGTGCGCTTGTGACGCATGCCTATTTGGGCGACCGCGCATGCGGATATCCGAATGACATGGTTGTCGCCGCTGACGGCCGTGCCTATGTCGGCAATTTCGGATTCGACCTTCAGTCTGGTGCGCCTATGGAGACGGCCGTCCTGCTATGTGTCGATCCTGACGGCGCAGTAACCGAGGTCGCGGACGATCTATGGTTCCCGAATGGGATGGTCATCAGCGACGACGGGTCGTTGATAGTCGGCGAGTCCTTCGGTAACCGAGTCACAGAGTTCGACATCCAGCCTGACGGTGGCCTGACTGGTCGTCGTGACTTTGCGCGATTTGGCCCGTTACCCACTGGGCGCGCAATCGCTGACTTTTTGCCTGGGCTAAGCGTCACTCCCGACGGATGCTGTCTCGATGCCGACGGAGCCTTATGGGTAGCTGATGCCGTGAACGGCCGGGTCCTTCGCGTCGTCCGTGGCGGCGAGATCGTGGACACGATCGAGCCTGGGGCGGGTGTGTTCGCATGCATGCTCGGCGGTGCGGACGGTCGAACACTGTTTATGTGTGCGGCGCCGGACTCTGACGAGGAAGCCCGCTCTGCCGCGCGTGACGCACAGTTGCTTGCCACCACAGTCGACGTCCCGCGCGCCGGACGCCCCTGACGGCGTTCAAGACCTAGTCGATCTGCCGACTCAAACGGGCCTGGAGTCCTTAGGAATGGAACAGGAAGAGGAAGTCATGTCAGAAATCCAAGACAAAGTTGTCGTGATTACTGGAGCGGGCGGTGGTATCGGGGAGGCGACAGCGCTACGACTGGCTGCAAGTGGCGCCAAGGTCGTCGCTGGGGACCTGCAGGAAGATCGCCTCAAAGAGTTGGCGGACCGCGTCACGGCCGCAGGCGGTGAGGTGGCCTACGCGCGGACCGATGTCCGTCAACGTGCTGATGTAGCCAAACTCGTCGCTCTAGCGTCTGAGCGTTTCGGGAAGCTCGACGTCATTGTCAACAACGCCGGCATCGGTCCTATCGCTCCTTTGGACGACCTGTGCGTCGACGATTGGGAGGCGATGATTGATATCAACCTCAAGGGTGTCCTGTACGGAATCGCCGCGGCCCTACCCATTTTCCGGGCCCAGGGATTCGGACACGTCGTCAATACCGCGTCCACCGCGGGACACAAGGTTGTACCGAACCAAGCGGTATACGCCGCCACGAAGTTCGCAGTGCGAGCATTGTCCGAAGGTTTGCGGCAGGAAGCCGGCGAAGATCTGCGCGTAACCATAGTATCGCCTGGCTTCGTCAACACGGCTTTCGTCGAGGCTATTAACAATCCCGATGTCAGAGCCCAACTGATCGAAGCGCGGGACAAGTTCGCTGTTCCCGCTGACGCGATCGCTCGCGCGATCGCCTTTGCGATCGAGCAGCCTTCCAATGTCGACGTCGGTGAGATCGTCGTTCGACCTACCGCCCAGAGCTGACTCATCGCACCGGTCAGCTGAGGTTGTCTTCATGTCACCTTGGCTGAGCGGGCCGTCAAATCGACGTATTACAACTCCGCTGAGAGGAAACAAACAATGTCTGGAATCGAAGGAAAAGTCGCGGTTGTCACCGGCGGCGCATCAGGAATCGGCTTCGCGATCGCCACGGAGTTCGTAGATCGCGGCGCTAGCGTTGTCATCGCCGACCTCAACCAGGAGTCGGTGGACAAGGCGGTTGCCGAAATCGGCTCGAAGTGTTCGGGTTTCGCTGCCGACGTTTCAAGTTCCGCGGACATGGACTCGCTGTACAAAGAGGTGATGGCGCGGCACGGGCGGCTGGACGCTGTCGTGGCTAACGCCGGCATTGGCGATCACGGTGCTCTCGGCACAATTACCGAGGAACAGTTCGATCGAACGTTCAACACCAACGTAAAGGGAGTCCTATTCACGGTCCAGTCTGCGCTCCCGTTCCTCACTGAGGGCAGCACAGTTGTCCTTATCGGGTCTACGGCGTCTATCCAGCCGCCCCGCGGAATGAGCCTTTATGGCGGCGCGAAGGCTGCTGTGCGTAATTTCGCTCGGACCTGGATCCAGGACCTCAAAGGCTCCGGTATTCGCATCAACGTCGTCAGCCCCGGTGCTGTGGACACCGAATCACTCAGGTCAGCACTCGGCCAGGCTCTCGGGGAGGACAAGGTCGCCGCCGCGGTCAAGTCCATGGGAGAAGACAACCCAGTCGGACGGATCGCGGACCCCCTTGAAATTGCCCGAGCCGTCGCTTTCCTTTCCAGTGACGAGTCAAGCTTTATCACCGGCGTAGAACTGTTCGCGGATGGTGGCCTAGCCCAGGTTTAAGCCACGTTGCCGATTGGCCGGAACCAGCCAATCGGCTGACAACCCGACGCTTCAGCGAATCACCCCGCTCGACGGCCGACCTCAGCGACGGCCCCAAATTCTCGTAAGCCACGACTGCAGAGAGGCAGTTCGATGAAGGCAAAAGTAGAGGTCGCGATGGCGGTGCTCATCTACGGCACCGCCATCCGTTCGACGCGGGTCGGTATCCCTGACTCGCAGACTGTTCCGAGTCAAGGATGTAAGGGGTTTGAACGGTGATCGAATACCAAATCGGCTGCGATATCGGCGGCACCTTCACCGATGTCGCAGCTGTAGCCAGCGACGGCAGTGTATTTATCGATAAGGCATTCACCACCCCCGACAACCTGACCTACGGGTTGGTTGATGCGCTGGAGAACCTAGCAAAAAGGGTCGAGGTTCCGCTGACTGAGCTACTGGGTGCCACGAGCCGATTCGTCAACGGCACCACCGTGGTCACCAACTCGATCGCCGAGCTGCGGGGGGCTCGCGTAGGGCTGATCACAACCGAGGGTTTCGGGGACAACCTTTTGGTCGCCCGCTCGGCCCGCAATGCACACCGCGACCCGCATCAGCAGCTGAACCTGCCACAGATTGTGCCTCGCAATCGGGTGGTGGAGGTCACCGAACGGGTGGACCGCAAGGGCACAGCCGTGGTGGCCCTGACAGAAGCAAATGCGCGTCACGCGGTGAAAACACTGGTCGGTGAGGGAGTTGAGGCGATCGCAGTATCACTACTGTGGAGCTTCCTCAACCCAGAGCATGAAGAACTGATCGCCCGCATCGTCGAAGAAGAACATCCGGACATCTTCCTGAGTGTCTCGGCCAGGCTGCATCCCGTCATCCGGGAATACGAGCGGACCATGACCACGGTGCTCAACGCCTTCACCGGCCAGCGGGTTGCCGAATACATCGGGCGCGTCGAAAGCGAGCTATCCCAGCGCGGGCTTCGTGTACCAGTGGTCTTCATGCAAGGGTTCGGCGGAACCCTGTCTGCTGAAGAGGCACGGAAACGGCCGATCACACTGATCGACTCCGGACCTGCCGGTGGGGTTATCGGTGCACGCGCGCTCGCTCGCCGGCTGGGTGTCACCGACTTAGTGACCGCCGACATGGGTGGTACGTCGTTCGATGTGTCGGTGCTGCAGGGCGCCGAACCCTTGGTCACTCAACGGGTGATGCTTCGTGAGCAGTTCCTTACGGCATTGTCCAAGATTGACGTCTTCCCGATCGGCGCAGGTGGCGGCTCAATCGCATGGCTGGACTCGCGGGGCGTCCCGCAGGTCGGGCCACGCAGTGCGGGAGCTGAACCCGGCCCGATCTGCTATGGCAAGGGTGGCACCGCACCAACGGTGACCGACGCGGTCGCGGTACTCGGCCTGCTCGACCCTGCGGCGTTCCTTGGTGGGCGCCGGGAACTGACTGTAAGTCAGGCCGAGGAAGCACTAGCTCGTGAGCTGGGTAAGCCGCTTGGATTGGATGCGGTGCAATCGGCCGCTGCCGTCTATCGGATGGTGACCGCGAACATGAGCAACGCAGTGCGCTCGGTGACTGTGGAACGCGGGCACGACCCTCGCACCTTCTCCCTGTTCGCCTTCGGCGGCGCCGTTGGCATCTTTGCTGCCGACATCGCTCGCAGCCTCGGCATCCGGCGGATCGTACTGCCCTCGGATGCGGCGGTGTTCTCCGCCCACGGCCTGTTGGCCAGCGACGACGTACGCACTCACGCCCGGTCAGCGATGTGGAGTGGTGGAGATGCCACCGATGTCGCGGCCAGCCTGCGTGAGCTGGATGCCCAGCTCACGCAGTCGCTGCGGGACGCTGGCTATTCCGATGATCAGATCGACGTCCAGTGGCAAGGCGACCTCAAGTTCGCCGGCCAGCAATGGGAATTGAAGGTGCCCATCCCACGCAAGGACGAACTGACAGAGGCCGACCTGGTCAAGGTGCAGGAAGCGTTCCCTGAACGCTACGAGGCCGAATACGGCAAGGGCACGGCATGGGTCGGCAACCCTGTCGTACTCATGTCGGTACGCGTGATTGCGACTGGACACGCCAAGAGCTACGAGCCGGCACCGGCCGTGGTGCGAAAGGCATCCGCGCAGTCCTCCGGGCGGCGCTCGGTATACCTACCGCTCGCTGGAGAGCAAGTCGAGCTCGACGTGTACCACGCCGATCAACTAGCACCCGGTGCGCGGCTGGTCGGCCCGGCGATGGTGGAACACCCACTGACCACCATTCAAGTACCGCAGGGCTGGCAGCTCGAGATGGACCAATGGGGTAACTGCGTACTCACGGACATCAATGTAGACAAGGAGGTTGTCCAGTGACCACAAACGAATATGACCTGGTTACCGTTGACATCTTCGCTAAGGCTTTGGAAAACATCGCTAGCGAGATGGGCGTGGTGATGATGCGTTCATCCGGAAGTCCTGCAATCGCCGAGGCGGTTGACTTCTCCACCTTCATCGCGGATCCCAAGGGCGACATCATTTGCTATTCGGGCTACATCCCCTTCTACTTGGGACCCGCGCGGCAGGCAGTGCGACACATTGTCCAGACTGTCCCTCCGGAACAGATCCGTCCAGGTGACATGTTCATTTGCAACGATCCGTTCACCACGGGTAGCTCACATCAGATGGACATCGGAGTCGTCCGGCCAATCTTCGCGGGCGACGAACTCATCGCCTGGTGCTGGGCTGAGGCGCACGTGGCTGACTTCGGTGGGATCGCCCCCGGCGGATTTGCTCCAATGGCCACCGAGACCTACGGGGAGGCGCTTCGACTTCCTGGCATCAAGATCGTCGACCAAGGCGAGCTGATCGACGACATCTGGCGGATCATCGAGACCAATATCCGAGTACCCCATATGGTCCTGTCAGATATCCGGTGCTTCATCGCCGCCTGCAACCGCTGTGATGACCGAATGCAGGCACTACTGGAACGCTATGGACTGTCCGACTTCAAACGATATGTCGGCATAAGTCAGGACCTGGCAGAGGAGGCTGTCCGGAAGCGCATCCGTAGCCTGCCGGACGGCGTCTACGAGACCGAAGATTTTGTCGAGCACAACGGGCACACCAACGACCTGTACAAGGTGCATTGCAAGCTCACCGTCGACGCCGATCGAATGAACTTCGACTTCTCCGGCTCGGCTCCGCAGACCGACGGGTTTGTCAACTGCAGTGCACCAACGACTTTCGGCGCAGTCACCACCCCGCTCCTGATGTCACTACTCTGCGACCTGCCGATCAACGAAGGCACGCTGCGACCGATCGAATTGGTCACCAAACCGGAGACCGTCTGTGACGTCCGGATGCCCGCCCCGGTGTCCGCCGGCCATATGGAAACCGGGATGCGCGTCATGAAAGTAGTCACCGCGCTGATGGGCCAGATTCAGGCGCAGAGTGACGATCCGTTCGTCCGGGAGCACGTGATGGCCCCTTGGCAGGATTCGTGGAACGGCAGCGTCTTCTACGCCCCGGACGAGGGCGGCCAGCTCGCCCCCTTCCTGGATATGCATGGCGGCGGCAGCGGCGGCGGCGGGCAGGCCGTCGCGGACGGCATGGACGTGGGCGGCGCGTTGGGACAGCCCCAGAACAGCGTGCCGGATATCGAGATCAACGAGCTGAGCTACCCCGTCCTGTACCTCTGGAGGCGGCTGAACGCCAACTCTGGCGGGCCGGGCCGATACCGAGGTGGCGATGGGCTCGACCTCGCCTGGACTCCCTGGTTATCAGAGGGTGGGCCCGTACACGTTTTCGTCAGTTGTTGGCAGGTTCCACCTCCTGGAATGGTCGGAGGATACCCGGGTTCAAGCAGCGGATTCGACCTCGTCAACGGAGCTCATGCCGATGCTGTGTTGGCCTCGGGAAGGGTCCCCACCACACTTGCCGAGCTGGATGGTCAGGTCAGAGCGCTGGATGCAAAGCACTTCGGCATGGTTGCCGACATCGGAGATGTGTTGCACATGCACGCTGGCGGTGGCGGTGGCTACGGTGACCCGCTGCGTCGCGAACCTACTCGGGTAGCCGACGACATCTCAGCCGGGATCATCTCTGTGGCAGCCGCGCGCGCGGCATATGGCGTTGTACTGACTTCCGGTGGCGCGCTGGACGAGACGGCAACAGAAGCGGAGCGGGCGCGACTGAGGGCCGAGCGGCTGGACTGGGAACTGGTCGGGTCGGACTCCGAGGCTGTTCGGGTGCGGCGTGGACCGGCTGCGGACAGACTTTCCGAGCTTGACCAATGGTGTCAGCCGCTGGACACCGTCGAGCTGATCGAGGTCGCAGACGCCGAAACTGGCGAGCTACTTCGGGTGGAGGTTCGGGTCACTGGTGATGATCTGGTCCGCTGAGCTCAGCGGACACCGCACGCACTCGATGGCGAGGGAAGTCGCGTCAATGACGACAAGACCGTCCACGATGGTGAGCGTGGGGAAAGTGCGCCGCAAATAGAGTCGACTAAGACGGTGATCGATCGTGGTCCTTTGAAGAAAACCGCTCCAACGATGATGACGTTCGCCATGGTATCAGTGATGCTTCCTCGATTTATCAGATGAGTTCAACTATGGATCCGACCCGAGAGTATCTGCGATGAATCACGAATCCGTTGTCCACGAAGATCTCTCCGGCGAAAATGCAGGAATTCGCATCGTCCGTATCACCAGGCCGGCCGTGCGCAATGCATTGAACCTGACCACGAAAGCGTTGCTTGTCCAGGAGCTTTCGGATGCAGACGCGGATGCGAATGTGCGAGCGATCGTCCTCACGGGAGATGCCGGCGTGTTCGTGGCGGGTACGGACCTAAAGGAGATGTTCACCTTTCGGCCTACCGACCACCTTACGTACGAGCCGGGCCGCGTGTTCTCCGTCCTCGATACGCTGGGCACTCCAGTGATCGCCGCGGTCGAGGGCTACGCCCTGGGTGGAGGCTGCGAGCTGGCGATGGCCTGCGACCTGGTGGTCGCCGGTGCTTCGGCGAAATTCGGACAGCCGGAGATTAGGGTTGGGTTGATCCCCGGCGCCGGCGGGCTGAGCCGTTTGGTGCAGCGTGCCGGAAGAGCGCGGGCCCTGCGCATGGTGCTGACCGGTGAGCCCGTGGACGCGATGACTGCGCAACAGCTCGGCATTGTGTCCGATGTCGTGGCCGATGGCGCCACGACGGAAGCCGCCATCGCGATCGCCGCGACGATCGTGAAGCAGCCGCCACTGAGTATTCGGTCGATCCGCGCCGTGGCCCGACATGCGGAGAACGCGCCGCTTGCAACGGCAATCGAGCTGGAACGCACCAGTTTTCAACTCTTGTTTGACACCGCTGATCACAGCGAAGGCATTGCCGCCTTCCTCGATAAGCGCACCCCGACATACGAAGGAAAGTAATGGTGTCGATCCACCCGGTCCTCATCGATTATGTCTGCCCATAGGCTCCTTTGGAAATGCCCGCTGCCGCGGATCCAACTCCTTACGCGACGGGTGATCAGACTTTCTAAGCGGGCTACGTCGCCGACGTGCTGCGTTCGAGACGTCGAAGCTGCCGGCCCTCACCGACAGAGCATTCCACCGCGCGAGATGCTGCAATGGTTGGGTTCGTTAGGTTGTCGGGGTCAAGCCACTTGTAGGATTCGGTCGTGGTGGGCGAGTCGTTCGAGGTGTTGGTCGGTGGTCATGTAGTGCTGCGTGAAACGACGAGCGGTGGCGTTGTACCGTTCCCCCAATGCGAGCAAGCGCCGTTCGACGGCATCGAGGTCCTCGAGATCGTTGGACGAGAGCACTTTGCGTTGAATGGTCGAAAGTAGCTTTCGCCTGGGTGGGCCACGAGGCGTGCACCGGGTATGAACATTGACTTCGTTTCTGATTTCCTGCCCAGCGGCGACTTCGCAGGCGCGACGAAGAAGCGCTCGACTGCGCCTGCGGCCTTTGCTTCTCCGACCCGACCGCTTGGCAACAACCCCCGACGAATTGACGAATCCAACCATTTAGACATTGATTTCGCACCATCTCCCGCGAACGCCCAGCCCATGACATGGTTCCCGCTGCAGCCAACCTGTCGGTGACCGCCGGTAGGTTTCTGGCGTGACGATCGAACAGGGTGGACGGAACCGGCAGCGTTGCAGTTTGTGTGGTGCCGATCGGTGAGTGGGGTCTGGCACCGGACCGCGGCGGCCGCCCGGATCGTGGGTGCCGTGAGCTCGTCGCGGGCAGCGGGCACCCGCCGGGTCGACGCCTCGGACTGGCTCCGCTTCCGCACCTGGTGCGACGCCTGTGTGGGCATTCGGCGCTGTTGGAGGGTGGAGCAGTCGTACTCGAGGTCCACGTGAATCGGTGGACATCGGTGATCGGGGCACGATCAACGTCCGGCGAGCGCGCCGAACGCTGGCCAGCTCCACGTTGTCGGGATTCGCTGCGACTACGTCCGAACGGTGACCGGCCCCGGAGTCCTTAGGCGTCGTTGCTGGTCGAGGACATCGCCGGCATCGTTCAATCCGCCCGGTGGTCTGTTCAGGAGCTCCGCGACAGCACCCTGTTGCTTGATGGCTTGGCGGGGGTGAACGCGGGTGGACATCCTTCGACTGTGAAGAACACGGCAATGGTCACCGCGGCGCTGACGATGGCGTTGTTGAGGCGTGATCACGCTGGCCGAGTGGCCGGTTCGCACCTGATCCATCACCGTGATGCAGGTAGTCAGGGGAGGGTGGACGGGGTCGTCCAGTGCACGTCGATGGCGTTCGCGGAAACGCGTGTGCTGGGATGGTTTGCGGGCCCGACATTGACTGGTTCAGTCAATGTCGGGCCCAGTGCTGTTGTTTACATCACTCGAGTCGGTCGACTTCTCGGCAACCGACTCCGACCAGAGATTGCCTGTCGACGCTGCACATGCGAGATCATCTCTCTCCCACGTCCTGATCTCGATGCTCGCCGCCGGTATCTTCGACTGCAGCCTGTAATCCTGTTCGAAGTCGCAGACGGCTCAGCATTCACATCCGTGTGGTGAGGGGGTGTACCTGGTCGTGGTCGAGATCGCCTCATTCATGGCCTCCTGGAAGCATTCCTCCACCCGCCACGTAGCAATCTACGACTGAAGCCGTTGGGCGGCACGCACGATCGCGCGGTCCCGCTCGGGGTTCGCCAGCAGAATCGCGAACAGGGCGCACACCGCAGCGATGAGACCGAGGACCTGGAAGGAGGTCGCGTAGCCGGCGGCCGGTGTGCTCGCGGCGTCGACGATGAGTCCGGTCCCGTAGGGTGCGATGAGACCACCAGTCGCCATGATCGCAAGGAACACCCCCAGCGTTCCGGCGGTCTGGTGCGGCGGACAGATTTCTGAGATCGCGGCGTTGAGCATTGGGAATACCGAAGACGCGAAGCCGTAGCCGAGCGAGACTACGAGCACCGCCATTGCCGGGACACTGATGGCCGGCAGGATGAGAAGGAAGGCACCGCAGATCAACACGCCGGTGGCTGGAATCACGATGCGGATGACGCGACTGGACACGCCGCGGGTGATGAGTCGGTCGCCGATCGTCGAAGTCAGGAGCATCAGTATCAACCCCGTAATGCTGGGGAATGCGAACATGGACCCCGACTGTAGGCGACTGTAGCCGAGGCCGACCTCGAAGTAGGACGGTAACCAAGTGAGGACGACCGAGGACATGGCGTACACACTCATCACCAGAAATACGCCGCAGATGAAGGTACGGGTGGTGAAGATCCGGATCCACGGGATGGACGGCTCAACCAAGTCGGCCTGCGTCCCATCGACGGTCTCCTTTTTCTTGCCGCTCCCGACGTAGGGGCCTTGCCTCCACACCGCCAGCCACACGATGCACCAAATGACACCTGCGATCGACAGGGCCACCAGCGCTGTTCGCCACCCCATCGTGACGGTGAGGTAGGCCAGCAGCGGAGCCACGGCGATCTTCGCAACTGACGCGGCGCCGGCCAGCAACGCACCTGGGAGAGCGCGCCGAGCGGGAGCGTGCCACGAATAGGCAGCAGTGTGCAGAAGAGCTGAAGTGGGCCCCTCAGCGATACCGAGCAGCAACCGACTCACGATCAGAACTGCAAACGTTGCGGTGACGACCATCGGCAGCATCGACACCGACCATCCCAGCGCGAGAAGGACCAGTGCCCACCGCAGGGTCATCCAACGGTTGAGCGTACCGGCGAAGAACCCACCGATGGTGAAGGTGAGGAAAAAGAGACTGCTGACAAGGCCAATCTGTGACGCCTTGAGACCCAACTCCTCCGCCAACGGTTGGGCGATGATGCCCAAAACGGCCTTGTCGGCGTAGTTGACGATGTAGAGGAGAACGAGGAGGGAGGTCAGGCCCCACGCAGTGCGGCTGGATTCGGTTCCGGGCTCGATCGCCCTGATCACCGCTCCCTTGACGGTTCTGGTACTCATTTTCTGCTGTTCCCTTTCGGTGCTCTGATCACTAGAGGGGTGGATCGCATTAGCAACCGAAAAGCGATGTGGTTCGAAGCCTCGCGGCCATCGGTTCGGTATGCCCTGGGTTGAGATGTGTCAACTGTGTTTGACAGTGCGGTGAACCGGCTGGGCGTGCCCAAAGACACCGCCACACCTCGAGATTCGCGCGTGTGGTTGGCGAGGGGTCATGAAAGTGTCTGTCGGATCGGTGGCTGTTCGAAGATCGAAGGGTCAGCCGGGTGCGGGCATTGGTCGGTGCGCGCTCACCGTGCCGAGAAACGTGGACATCTGGCTTCGTCCACGACGCGGGTGGTCATACCCCACAGCTTCCTGCCGACGCTGCAGTGCACGATTTTCTATCGAAAATAAGATGTCGGCGCTGTCCACTATCAAACTAGACCGAATGTATTGTGTCTAGACTTGACTTTTGGGTGCCGGTTCGTTCCAAGACTGCGCGATTGCGGTTCCGTCACCTCCAGGGGCGCAGGAGTGACGGCCGCGGCCGCGTAGGTGCCCGTCAATCGCCTCAGTTACCACCAATGGCCAGCGTATATGCCAGCCGGAGCACCTCCCTGGAAGCGGACTGATGCTACTGGCGTGAGATCGCCGACGGGAGTCATGTCCAGACTGCGCACGGTGTCTTCCAGGTTGGGGATTGACCCTGGCCGCGATGCTGATATGTTCAGATTCGATATTATATCGAATCAATCGATCTGTTTAGCAAGGAGTACGTATGACGATGGAACTGGCGACGGGCAGCGCAATCGCGGACCGTTTCACTACGACGGTGGAGCGTCGTCGCTTGTCGGAGGACGATCTCCGCGCTCACCTGGCAACACAGGATTCTGGATTGCTTCTGCTGTCCCTGGTACATGTGACAGGCGACCTGGAGCTCTTGGACACTTTCGGACCCCGCGTGTTGGCGACGTATGACAACCGACCATTCGCATTCACTACGTCTGCGGATTCGCAGGGAGCCGCGCGGGACGAGCTCATCGAGATGACAGTGAAGGCTCTCGACCGCGATCCCGCCGAGCAACTTCCCTATCTGAAGGGCGACGATCTGGACGACGAGACGTTTCGACGGATGATGTCGTTGGCTACTGGCGTCGAACTCGACAAGCGTTGGGTTGCAATGCTGCGCGAGCAGGGTGGCTTCAACGAGGCACGCCCCATCCAGCCCATCAACCGCGACGCGGCGACGCGGGTCCACCTCGCGATCATCGGGGCGGGCATGACCGGCCTTGCCGCGGCGGTGTCGGCCGCCGACCGCGGGTTCGACTACACAATTTTCGAGTCCGGTAGTGAAGTCGGTGGGGTATGGGCAGTGAACGACTATCCCGGCGCGGGGGTGGACACGCCCTCGGTGTACTACTCCCTGTCGTTCGACTTGAATCCCAGCTGGAGTCGCTACTACCCGATCCAATCGGAATATTTCCAGTACCTAAACGATCTAGCCGACCGGTTCGGGCTGCGGGAACACATCAAGTTCCGCACCGAGGTTCTGCGCCTGAAGTGGATCGAAGAAGACGCTGAATGGGAAATCACCACCGTCGAAAACGGCCGTGAGTCCCGGACTATCCGAGCCACCGCCGTGATGACCGCAGCTGGTCACCTCAACCGTCCGCTGTACCCGGATCTCAACGGTCGGGAGAGCTTCAAGGGCGCCTCCTGGCACGCAAACCGGTGGGACCACTCGGTGGACCTCAGCGGCAAGCGCGTCGGAATCATCGGTGCCGGCGCAACGGCGGTCCAGATCATCTCCAAGATCGCCTCGGAAGTCGGCCACCTGACCGTCTTCCAGCGGCAACCGCACTGGATCAGCCCAAACGCTATGGGCGCCGGAATCATCGCTGACGACGAAATCTGGACCAAGGAGAACCTGCCCTACTACATCCATTGGAGTCGGTTGAAGGCGTATTGGGGCACCAGCGACTACAACGGCTATCCGATGGTCCGGGTTGATCCGGAATGGGCCAAGGACCATCTTTCGATCTCTCCCGCGAACGACGCGGTGATGCAGTCGTTCCTGCAGTACATCGACGACTGCTTCGGCTCGGACCCCGAGCTCGCGAAAAAGGTCACGCCCACCTATGCGCCCGTTGGCAAACGCCTCGTGCGCGATCCAAGCGGATTCGAGCCGGGCGGCTACTACTACGCACTAAGCCTCCCTCACGTGGACGTCGAGACTGCGAAGCTCGGGCGGGTCGTCCCCGACGGAATCTTCACGGTCGACGGAAAACTGATCGAGTTGGACGTCATCATCTACTCAACCGGCCTGACGCTGGACTGGATCTCACCGATCGAGGTCGTAGGCCGGGACGGGGTGAAACTCGGCGACGTGTGGCGGGACAACAACCCTTCCTCGTATCTCGGCGGGATGGTTCCGGGTTTCCCGAATCTGTTCGTCAACTCCGGCCCGAACACCGGCGCGTCGCACGCCGGGGGGCACAACTTCATGGCCGAAGTGGTCGACCACTTCGCGATGGAAGCCCTTCAGCTGCTCGTCAACGAGAGCGGACGCTCGGTGGAGGTGACTCAGGAAGCATTCGAGGAGTACAACCGCGCACTGGATGAGCGGATGGCCGGCTCGATTTGGGCTCACGAGCGCGGTGCACACACCTACTACACCAACCAGAAAGGCCGGCCGATCCTCCCGACCCCGTTTATGCACGTGGAGTACTGGGAAATGTCCCGCACGCCTGAAGAAGGTGCCCTCATCGTCCGCTGAGATCCTCCGCACGTTGTGCGCAGCCGAACCCGCAACCGAGTGGAGGTCGGCTGCGCACGACGGGGCCCGGCCGGGATGCCGTGCGCTCGAAGAAGTCACGCGAAGGGAGCCGCGCAGTAGCCGGTTGGGGAGTCCAGCCGGGCCTTGGCAGGTCGGCGTAGTGAAAAGAGATGGACGAGGTCGGCGCCATTGTCTATCCGCACGGGCCGACTGACCGCCGCAAGTACCGAACGGATAGAGACATCAGCCATGGAGAGAGTTCGCTCCTCTCTGAACAAAGGGAAAAGATGACAAACATACCCACGACAAGCGCACCCGGCGAAACCCGCACATCCGGCACCATGGATGGCTGGACAGGCCGGCTGGTCAGGGACTTCGAATTCGGAGACACCTCCTATCACCCGCTCGGGAAGCCAGTCACCGACACGGACAACGGGTGGTTCGCTCTGCTCATACAGGACACAGCGAAAGTTCCCTTCGACGCTCACTGCGCATCCGGAGCCGGATTCGTCCGGCCACTGCTTAACTCGCCTTCCGCTCTCGTCGCTGGGCAATCGGTAGTCGACCCCCCACCAACGCTACGGCGGAACGCGAGTGGGACGATACCCGTCTCCATGCGCCAGGCTTCGCCGGCAACACGATCTACTCGCGATCCACGCACCTCCCGCTCCCGCGGCGACGTCGGAATCCTCACCGCCGCTGAGGAAGAGATGAGCAATCGCCCCGTCGTGGGATGCAGCTGTCGGACCGTGGAAGAGAGCGAGGAGAACCAGTGACCGACAGACCTTTGGACGGCATCACCGTCGTATCTCTCGAGCAGGCGGTCGCGGCTCCATTCGCCACGCGGCAACTCGCCGATCTCGGCGCACGCGTGATCAAGGTCGAGAGGAACACCGGAGATTTCGCCCGCGAGTACGACACACAAGTGCACGGGATGGCGAGCTACTTCGTCTGGCTCAACCGCTCGAAAGAAAGCGTGGTCCTCGACCTGAAGTCCGCCCACGGCCTTGCGGCCCTCCGGCAGCTCATCGCGGGCGCCGATGTTGTCGTGCAAAATCTCGCTCCGGGAGCCGTGGATCGTCTAGGGGTGGGCGCCAAGGAATCGCTTCGGGTCAACCCGGCGCTCGTCTATTCGTCCATCTCCGGATACGGCGCAGGCGGACCCTACCAGGACAAGAAGGCCTATGACCTCCTGATCCAATGCGAGGCCGGGTTGCTTTCCGTCACCGGCACACCAGATTTCCCGTCCAAGGTGGGGATTTCCATCGCAGACATCGCCGCCGGCATGTACGCATACAGCGGCATTCTGTCCGCCCTTCTCAAGCGATCCCGCACCGGCGTTGGTCAGCACATCGAAGTGTCCATGTTGGAAGCATTGGGTGAATGGATGGGGCACCCCTACTTTTACGCCGAATATGGTGGCCAGTCTCCGGCGCGGACGGGAGCCTCGCACGCCACGATCGCACCTTATGGACCGTTCGACTGTTCTGATGGCGTCGTGTTTATCGCCATTCAAAATGATCGCGAGTGGACCAGATTCTGCGCGGAGGTTGTCGAACGTCCCGAACTTACCGAGGACGTGCGCTACGCCGACAACGCCCGCCGCGTGCAGAATCGATCGGAACTCGAGGCCACTATTCGTCCTGTTCTTAGATCTCTCCTCAGACGAGAGGTCACCGATCGGCTGGATTCGGCATCGATCGCCAACGCAACGCTGCGAACGATGGAGGACTTCTCGGCACACCCACAACTCGAGGCGCGGGGGCGGTGGCGTCAGATCGATTCTCCGGTCGGCCCGCTGCGCAGCCTGGTCCCACCAGTCAACGGAGATTGGGAACCGCGAATGGACGGCGTTCCCGCGCTGGGCGACGACACTATTCGTGTGCTGGCGGAGTTCTGCAAGGACCTGTAGCAGATTTCCGATATTATATCCTTTTGAGGTTCCGGTTGAGGGTCTGGTGCGCGGAAGGTGGTACATGGCTGAGGGAGCGAACACTCCAGGTGAACGGCGCCAACTGGGGGATGTAGCGGCAGCATATGTGCGAGACCAGATCATTTCCGGAGGGTGGGGCCCTGGTACGCGCGTCAAGCCGGAACTGATTGCCACCCACCTCGGCATATCCTCCACGCCCGTGCGCGAGGCTCTTCAGGCTCTGCGATCGGAAGGGCTGGTCGTGCTCGCCCCCCGGCGTGGATTTACCGTCGCCGATGCCGCCAGCAAACTTGCAGGCAAAGCGGTGGTCCCTGGCGATTCTGGGGAAAGCGCGGCAGAGCGCGCCGGGCGGCCGGAGGACGTTCGGATCGGTGATGAAGTCGCGTCCTACATTCGCAACCAGATCACGTCGGGAACGTGGACGCACGGCACCCGCGTCAAGCCGGAACTGATTGCCTCGGATCTGGGGATATCCGCCACCCCGGTACGGGAGGCACTCCACGCTCTTCGATCGGAAGGTTTCCTGGAGTTGGCCCCACGGCGCGGCTTCGCGGTTGCACGGATAACTGGTGATGACATTCGCGACATGTTCGTTGCCCAATCGTTCATCGCCGGCGAACTCGCTGCACGCGCAGCAGACCGGATCACGCCCGAAGGCATCATGCGGATAGAGAACGTCCATGAACGTTTGACATCAGCCGCGAACGAAGGCGACATCGAGGCACTCGGATATTGGAATCAACAGTTCCACAAAGAAGTGGACCTCGCTTCGGGATCCCCGCGACTGGCCTGGGTCCTCACGCTTGTCTCTCGATACTCCCCGCAGAGTTTCTACGCCGACATCAAAGGCTGGTCACAAACGACCATCGATGACCACGCAGGTCTACTCGAAGCCATCCGTCGGCACGACGCGCAGGCGGCCCGCTCTGAGATGTTCGACCACGTTCATCGATCTGGCGAGCAACTCGCACGACACATTGATGAACGCCTGGCTGCTGCTGAAAATGATGCCCAGCGGCAAGCCGAAGACACAACTGGTACGAGCGGGGAAGCCCGCTTACTTTCGTCGCCACAAGCACTTTGACGAGGCTGTTGCTATCAGCGGGGCACGGTACGTACATGCGAGTTTTGTGGGACTTCTCCGCGACGTGATGCTCAGTCACAAACGGTGCCCGCCGAAAGCTCACGACAAGCTTGGCGGAGGCATCTGGCTCCGCACATAAGCGCATCGCCATGGGCGCCTCATGCGCCGCAGCCTTCCCGGCGTCGATCTGCCCGGCCGCTCGCATCAGATCGCGAGCGAGTCGACATGTAGGTCTGCGCCCTCGGGAACAAAGTGGCGAGGGCGCCGCGATAGCGGTCGGCGTCGAAGAGGGACAGCCCGGTGTGCGATGACACCGCGATCATGCATGTAAAGCCATGCCCATGCCCGCATAGGAGCCTAAAACCCTGCGGCGCAGATTAGACACTGCGCCTTCCGGGTTGCCGGTAGAAGGTGAGGGCGCCGCTGCGGACGCCGTGGTCGACGATTGCGGCGAAGCTGGTGGGATATCAACGGCGACCATCGGCTGGTGGCTGAAACCGTTGCAGCTCGTCCCTATTTGCTAACTAAATGGGCTGATTCATAATTTCGGCGTGGGATGTTGCCAGGCGGTCGGGTCGCCGAGGTACAGGCCACAGGCGCAGTCGAGTGCGTCCTCGGGACTGCCGGCGAAGTTTCCGTTGGGCAGCACCGAGTCCTGGTACTTGCCGCTGCTGCCGAGGTAGATCGCGAATCCCCACACCCTGGCGGATCCGCCGTACAGCAGTCGCATCAACGGAATCACTGTCCCGTCGGTCAGTACGCCGTCGACGTAGGCGAAATTGCTGCGGAATCGGGTGTTGATCGTGGACAGTTGCGAAACCGGCTTCGCCACCACATTAGATCGACTTGCGGGTCGTGCGTAACAAAAGCAACAAGCGGGTGCCGGCGGCGCCGGTCGCACGATCACCAGGTCACCCGGAAAGCCGCTCACAATGAGGACGGTTGGGCGCTTCGACTGCTGAGTGCAGCAGGAATCGGTGTCATTCTATTCTCGATATGCTACTTTATATCGAAAATGTACTCTCGCCGCGTTGAGGCCAGATGCGCGAGGAGCTGTACGTCTCCTCGCGCTGTCGCGCAGATCCACAGCGTCCCCTCATGACATACGGACACCACACCTGCGATTCGAATCTGCCGGTTAGTTTGAGCCGGCTTGCACCATGGAGATATAGATATGACCATCGCACTTGCCTTAGCTGAATGGGCACACTCCCTGCACCCGACTGACACCGACCTCTCGCTAGCGCAACGTTCACTGGTCGATACCATCGCTGTCACCCTCGCGGCGCGCGATCACCCCCTCGTCAAGACCACGTCCACATTGAGCGAACTAGCGCATTGGGCGTCGACCGGACATGTTCTCGACTTCGACGACCTCCACATGGAATCGACGACACACATCAGCGTCGTGATCGTCCCCACGGTGCTCGCCGCTGGCGGGACCGCGGAGGCATACCTCGCAGGTGCAGGCGTGATGGCGCGCCTCGGCAACGCGCTTGGATGGTCGCACTACGCGAGAGGATGGCATGCGACGTGCACAGCAGGGGCGCCGGCCGCCGCGGTGGCAGCCTCCCTCTCGCTTGGACTCAATATCGAGCAAACAGCCCATGCCATCTCACTCGCCATACCCGCAGCCGGCGGAGCCCAACGGGCCTTCGGAACGCCCGGCAAGCCTTTACAGGTGGGATTTGCGGCGGAGGCGGGCCTACGCGCTGCGCTTCTTGCTCGGGCGGGGGCCCGGTCCGATCTGCGCGTCGTCGACGATTGGTTGGCGTTGGTCGGAGCTCGTCACATCGCCATCGACACTTCCGGGTCGGCGATCCCTAACGGGCTCGCCATCAAACTCTTCCCGTGCTGCTACGCGATGCAACGGCCGATCGGTGCGATGCGCTCGATCCGCTCGGAACTCGAGATCCGGGATATTGCGGCAATTCGAGTGTGTACGCCCGCCGACACCGTGCGGCCCCTCATCCACCACAACCCGACGACCGGGCTCGAAGGCAAGTTCAGCCTCGAGTACGCTCTCGCCACCGCCCTTCTCGATGACTTTCCCGGATTTGCCAGCTTCACCGACGCCGCGGTTCAGCGGCCAGACGCCGACTCCTTGGTACGCCTGGTAACAGTCGAGCTCCCAGAAACAAGCGACGACAACCTGCTTGCAGGAGACGTCAGAATCTCCGTCCAACGACACGACGGAAGTTGCGCGGAAGCGACTCTTGCGCTCCCACCAGGATCACCCGACTTGCCACCGACCCCCTCGGAGATGGCGGCAAAAGTCGCGAGCTGCGGAATCGATGTTCCGGACCTGACCGCATCCCTGACTTGGGAGAATGCCGCCCACCTACTTCGCGATCAACTCCCGGTTTTGATGCGCGAGACGGCATCGGCCTGAGGTATCCACATGAGAGACAGTCGACTGACGCCTCCGACCTCCCTGCGGTATCGCACGTAACGACAAGGAAGAACATGAGCCACAGTGAAATCCGCCGCGCGGTAGTCCTGGGCGGCGGCGGAGTCACCGGCATCGCCTGGGAAATTGGCGTGCTAGCCGGTCTGAGCGAGTCCGGGATCAGTCTCGCCGATCACGCCGACGCGCTATACGGCACGTCCGCAGGAGCATTCGCTGCGACCCTGATCGCTAGCGGCGCCGACATCGCGCAGCGCTATCGTGATCAATTCGAACCTGACGATTTCGAGATCGCGGTCGCGATGCCGGACGACCTCGCGCAGCGATACAGCGAGGCAGTCCAAGCCAACTATGGCAACGCGATCCCGTTGGCAAAGGCATACGGCCACATCGCCCGCACGTCGGACCCCGTAAGTCCAGATGTGCGGCTCAGAGTCGTCCGACACCGCCTCGGCGCGGACCGCTGGCCAAATGACAGGCTTCGACTAACCGCCATCGATGCCGACACCGGAAAGCTTGTAGTGCTTGATAGTTCATCCGGCTTAAGCCTCGTCGAAGCGGCCAACGCCAGCGGTGCGGTACCCGGCATCTGGCCTATGGTCCGTGCTTGCGGACGAAACTGGATCGATGGAGGAATGATCTCCGCCGCCAATGCCGAACTCGGCACGGGATTCGACCGCGTTTTGGTAATCGCGCCGGTGCCGGAGTCGACGGCTGGCTTCGACTCCGTCGATGCTGTCGCGGCCAAGTTGCGCGAAACTGCGGAAGTCACCGTGATCACACCCAACAGGGCAGCTGTCGAGGCGATCGGACCGAACGTCTTTGACCCCAGCCGACGGGGAGCTTGCGCGTATGCCGGCCTGATCCAGGCCCACGAGGCTTCCGCCGAGATCCTCGCGCGATGGGTTGCCTAGCTCGTCGATCTTAAGAATCGGCGCGGCGACGCTGAGCCCCAGGCTCATTCGTCCAATTCGATTTGGTCTTGAAACCACCGGGCCGCAGCACTACGCCGCCATCGTCGTGGCAGGCCGGGTCCTCCAGACGCTGGGCGCGCGCGGCTTGTCGGTTCACCCCGTCACGCATCACCCGCAGACGGCGGCTCCGCGGAGGGGAAATCATGCGACGCGCTGCCGACGCCCCCTCTGTGGGCCGATCCTCGGTCCGAGGAGCTCTTAAGAGGCAATCCGAGGAATGCGTGTGAACTCATTCAGCATCCCGGCGGCAGTCCCGCTGTGTGTGTTGCTCATACATGCGGATGTGGAACAACTCCTCATCGACCATGTTCGAACTGCCGGTGTCGCGACCGTCGATGTGGCGGTCCTCGACCTAAGATCGAGAGGTCAAGCCCAAAACGCGGTACGGACTCTGAGGGCTACACGATTCGAGGGCGCAGTCGTCGTGATCAGTCAGTGTCGTTCCAGTCATCAGCGGATCGCCGCTCTAGAGGCAGGCGCGGATGATGTCCTCGACGTGCAGGTGGGCGAGGCGGAACTCGTGGCGAGGATTCGCGCGATACTTCGCCGTACAAAATTCATACCGCAACCGACCTCGCCGCCGAATGTGCCGAGTCTGTCCTTGAACTGGGTGTGCAGAACTGTCGAACGCAATGGATTGCGCAGGACCCTCACTCAGACGGAATTCAACCTCATGGTCGTGCTTGCCATGAATGCTGGCCGCGTTGTACTCAGTCAGCATCTCCTACTGATCGTGTGGGGGGTCGCTACTGAATCGAGGACGAAGAAGGTCCTCAATACGTACATCTTCTCGCTACGCCGGAAGTTGGCGACGATCGGTGCGCCACACGCAGTCCACACGACCCGAGGAGTAGGTTTCTCGCTACAGGTCTCGAGCGTTCAGGGCGCGTCGATGAGGAACAGTCCGGCGCCCACCGGGTGATCCACGCAGACACGAACGCGATCGCCGGGCCGTCCTCAGGGAGCCGTCCCCAGTCGAACACCTCCAGGGGAGTGGTCAGGTCGAAGGAGATAATCTGGCGGCTTGACCGTCGACGAACTCGCCGGTGCCTTCGAGCCGGGCCGCGAAGTCCTGTATGTAGTGGATGTGGGCGGCGATCTCCTGCGGGGCACATTGGTCCATGGGGATGTCGGTGACGGCGGCCGGGGCGCCGCGGTAGTGCTTGAGCAGCGGGTACTTGGCCATGGGGTTTCTCCTCGGTGCAGGTTTGCGACCCCGTTGTGGTCGCGTTCACTGCAGGGACGGAGGCGGTCCCGCATTCTCGACATCGCCGTACGAAACTTTGTGTGGCCCTCGCATCTGAACCAGCACAGAGCAGACTGCGCTGCCCCTGAGTGCTCGTGTTGGAGGAGGAAATTGCCCCAGGAGCACGCACCCCCGGGAGCGCATCGAGAAGTGATGAGTCGGTAGGGATGCGGTGCAGGTTCAGCCCGGCAGCGGCGAAAGGTGGTGTGGGTGCCTGCGGTCGGACAGGGCGGGTCTGGCTCTCGCGCAGGCGTCCTGTGCTGCGGTTGAATGGGTGGCATGGGGTCGTCCGCGGGTGAGCAGCCGTGGCAGACGTTGTCGGATTCGGGGCTGGAGTTGGTGTGCGTACGTGGGCCGCAGTGCCGGTGGGCGGATCTGATCTTGCTCGGGGATGAGGCGGTGGGGGAGCTGACCTGGCTGGCTCGGGAAGCTGACGAGATCGCCGAGCAGTACTGCCGCGACGACCCCGGGAGCGGCACGCCGGTGTCGCGGCGGCCCTGGAGCTGACCGGGGCGGGCGGAGCCCGATGGTACTGGCCCGTGGTGTGGGCCGTCTACGGCCCGGTGAAGAACGTGCTCAGCCCCCGTGCCCTCGGATGGGTGTTCGGGTGCTTGGGGTGTGTGCGGTGCGGTGACACTACGGCGGCGATGATTCCGGTCAGGTAGGTGACCTCAGGAGGGGTGCACCATGTTTCGAGGGTCAGCAGATGCGTCCCTCGGATGTATCGCCTGTTCTCAGGCGCAGTCCCGGCAGATCAGCTGTACGCCGCTGGCGAGTCGACTGCGGTGATGGACCAGAAAGCAACTGGTGCAGGTGAATTCGTCCGATTGTTTCGGGATGACGCGGACGGTGAATTCTTCTCCGGACAGGTCGGCGCCGGGCAGCTCGAAGGATTCGGCGGTGTCGGTGTCCTCGACGTCCACGACGGGGGACTGGGTGTCTTTCCTACTGGCAGTCAGCTGTTCGAGGGAGGTATCCGTCTCGTCGGATTCGGTGACTCTCGGTGCGTCGTAGTCGGTGGCCATGGCTGTGTACCTCATGCTCTGCGTGTTCGGACCCGCCAGATTAGAGGGTCCGGCGGCGCGACCGCCGCCCGGGGTCACGGGGTTCTGTGGTCGGTGTGCGCCAGTCGAAGGGCATCAGTAGCAGTACCGGTACCGCGGGCGACCAGCACGATGGCGGCCACGTAAGGGTCGCTTCGGTGCATCGGGTGGTGCACCGGTCTCGGCGGCCCAGCCGGACGGATCGTGCAGCGTCGATGGTTCGGCGTCAGCTCGACGCGCCGACCGGCGAGGACCGGGTGGGATGTCGGAGTGCGGCCGCGGCCATCGTGAGCGCGACGGCGTCTTCTGCGAGCGCGGCTTGCCAGTCCGGCATCCGCCGGCTGGCACACTGCCGCCACCGCGCGCCGCCGTAGGAGCCGGCGAGAGCGCCGATGGTTTCCGAGGATCAGGGCCGAGGCCGTGTCGGCCCGGTCGCGGTGGGCCAGTGCCGCCGCTCCTGCGCCGCCTGCGGCGACTCGTCCGGCGAGCGCGGGTGGGGCGAGGCGCGACGGCACGTTCGGATGTTTGTCGGCGACGAGTTCGCCGCCGACGAGCGCGGTCGCGCCGAGGAGCCGGGTTCGGTGTGCCGGGCCCTGTCGGCTCGAGAGGAGTGCTGCCGCGATGCCGGTGGAACTGCGCAGGCCGCTGGCCACCCCGATCACGGCCGAGCGGACGGTGCTCGACCGTTCCGCCGCCGGGTCGGCCCGGCGCCCCGCGACCTTCTCCTGTTGCCGTAGCACGGTGGTGACGGTGGCGCCGCAGACCAGGTGCGGCACGAGGTCGCTGAGCCAGTCCTCGGCGGTCCACTGCCGCGGGTCGCTGATGCCGCGCAGGGCGATCGGGATGTCGGTGGCCGCCATCGCGGCGAGACCGATCCCGACCGTTCCCGCGGTCGGGGTCAGCCGGGCGCCGGCCTGTGGATGAGGGCCGCGGCCACGCCGAGTCCGGTGCCGACGGCGATCCCGCCGAGCGCCCCGAACGCCGACCGCCTCGCCGCGAGCGCGTCACCGCGTCCCGGTATCGCGACGCTCAGCGTGGATGCGACGGACTCGACCGTCTTTTCCGGGACGGTGCTCGCGCAGCGGCCCCGGATCGCCATGTCCAGGTAGGTGAAGGCACTGAGCATTGTGGTCCCGCTGCACCGGCGACGATGCCGGTGGTGACAGTGTTCATCGACATGCCTCTCGCGTGATCCGACTACGGGGTCGTCCTCACGGCCCCCCAGCGGCGTGCCCGGCAAACTCGGCCAGTGGGATGGACGCGGTCGACGTGTTGGAGACTCATATCGCTCCGGAGGCCGCAGGTTGCGTAACTTGTTTATCTTGGTTAGTGCCGTAGCATTGAGGTATGAGTACCAAGGCGCACGCTGGACGCACCAACCCTCGTACGGCGGCGGCCGGGCGGAAGGGCCGCGCGGGCCGGGCGGCGGGGTTTCCGACAGTCCTCGAGGATGCGCTCGCCAGTGTGCCGGAGAGCGAGCGGGAGGGTTTCGTGCTCGGGGTGGTCGGCGACGACGGCGACGGACTGGATCCCGCATTGTGGGGTCCGGGACCGTCGTCGGCCGAGCGTAAACGGGCCGCTCTGGCGAACCTGCGCCGGCAGTACCAAGCGCGTCGGACGGTGGTGGAGTCGTCGCTGACCCGCCCGGAGGTAGCGGAACTGCTCGACGTCTCCGAGCAGGCGGTCCTCGACCGCCTCAAGACGGGGGATCTGGTCGGGTTGAAGAAGGGGCGGGAGTGGAGGTTGCCGTCCTGGCAATTCCACGCGGACTCGGAGCTGGGATTTGTGCCCGGACTCGCGCAGGTGAGTGCGGTGTTCGCCGGAGGAGCGGTGTCGTTGACCGAATGGGCACTCTCCCCGAACCGGGACCTCGACGAGGCAACTCCGGCCGAGGCCCTGGCAGCCGGGCACGTCGACGACGTGGTGCGGGTGGCCCAGGTGGGTACCGCGGCCGCGTGGTAGCCGCACTCGCCGCACCGGCACGGCCGCTGCACGGCGGACAGGGCTGGATGTGGCGGTGGCGCGACCCCAGCGCCGGGCACCCATGGCGGTGGTGCCGCATCTATCACCCGTCCCCGCACACCCCGGACGGGATCACGCACCGCAGCTTCGGGCCGTTGCACCGGCTGGATCCGCACCTGCCGGGCCCGGGTGGCGTTCCGCGTGAGTGCCCGGAAGGCCGCTCGGTGCTGTATGTCGCCGGCAACGTGGCCACGGCAGTCGGTGAGGTGTTCGGCGACTACCCGGCTGCCGCGGTGTGCCCGCGCTACCGGGTGGCGTTGCTGCGACCGACGGCGCCGCTGGCTGTGCTCGATCTGCGGGGTCAGGGAGCGGCGATGCGGATCGGTGCGTTGCCGTCGTTGGCCACCGGCGACTATCCACGTCCGCGTACCCAGGCATGGGCGCGGGCGATCTATGAGGATCAGCCGGTGGCTCGGCAGCGGATCCGCGGGGTTTATTACAATGCTGCGCATTCGAACGGTCCCGCTTTGGCGTTGTGGAACACCGAGTCTCGGGTCGAGGTGGTCCGCAGTGCGCGCGGGGAGGTCCAGGACTTCGCGCTGGCGGATCCGAGGATGTGGCCGCGGATCGTCGATGCCGCGGTCGGCATGGGTATGCGCGCGGATCTGGTGCCCGGCTGTCACATCTGCCCGTAGCTCGGAGCGTAAGGGGGGCCTGTTGTTCGGGCGTCGGGCCGCCGGACTGGTTGATCGTTCGCCGGTGGGCTGGCCGTGGCGGGGCGAGGTTTCCAGTTGTACCGACACTCGAGATGAGGGGCGGTTCCTCTCATCTCGTTGTCGGGTGGCAGCTGGGTTCGGGGTTGGGACCTCCGGTGGGCGGCGGGGCGAGCGTGAACCCAGATCGAAGACGCGGTGCGGGCGCTGCGTGAGGCAGCGGGGACTGTGGCCGACCCGGTCCGCCGAACTCGCTGCCGCCGAGGACGACCGTGGCCGGCCTCGTGGAGTCCTCAGCTCGCGTCGATCGTCTGGCCCACGCCCACCTCGTCGCGGCGGCCATCGCGACCACGGTCACCGACCTCACCGAAACAATCGGTACCCGCGCTTACCGGGTCGCGGTCTCCGGAGGCTGTGACGACCACGTCCAGGATGTTGTGGCCGCGCGGTGCGCCATCGCCGCGTCGTACCAGCCGACCCGGTTGGGGCCGCGTGTATTGGTTACTGGGGGACGCAGGTCAAGATCAGATTTGGTTGCGCCGCTCCGTCGGTGAGCGTCAGGCCGTCGTGGGAATGGTGATCTGCTCGTTGCCGGCGATGGCAGGCAGCAGATAGTGCGGGCAGGTGAGCACCCGAGGAGGCACCGGGATCGCCTGCCGGTCGGTGTCGAGGTATAGGCGGTAGGCGAGCTGCCCGCGTCGATGGGTGCCGGTGTCCGGGTCGACGGCGCCGAGGAAGTACCCCTGCGGAGTATCGACGGTCGAGAGGATCGCGTGCGCCCACTCGGTAGGCTCCGCGGGCGGCAGACACAGTGGCCGACCCGTCTGTTCGTCGACGGTGTGCACGATGGCCGTGACCGCGAACCCGGCCACGGCCGGAACCACAGCTCTGCCGCGATGTCGAACGGCACGATGGTCGTGTGGATCCGCAGCTCGATGTCCGTTCCGGTGCGGGCCGCCGCCGATGCATCCTGTACGGCCAGGTTCGGCAGCGCCTGGTGGCCGTCGGCGCGGATGCTGCCGGGATCAGCGGACATGGGGCAAGGGTACGGGCCACCGATACCTGGCCGGCGGAGTGATGACGATTCGTCCGACCGGCTATTGATCCGGCAGAATGAAGCGTTGACCTGCAGAGACGGCAGGTCCCCTAACGGAAGGACTGGACCGGTACCGGAGTGTGCGCAGGTTCATTCGGGGCGCCGCCCGAGGCATCGGCCGATCTCAGCTGGTCATAACGTTGGGCGCCGGACTTTGGGGCTCGCGCATGATTGCCCTCGTAGCTGATGGATTTCATGAGTTACGAGTGCAATCCGCGAGTTGCTAGCGGATTCCGATTCTCGTCGGCCGAGGCACCCAACGGGCGATCTTCACCGGACGGGTCAAACGCCAGGACAACACGCCTGCGGTGGCGGAGATCTGCCATCGACTCGACGGGTTGCCGCTGCCGATCGAGTTGGCGGCGGCGAGGTTGCGGGCGATGTCGCCCGAGCAGATCCTGGGGCGGCTGACCGATCGCTTCACTCTGCTGACCCGTGGCAGCCGAGGTGCTCCGACGCGGCAACAGACCCTGCGGTTGTGTATCGACTGGAGCTACGAGTTGTGCACCGCTGGAGAACAACTGGTGTGGGGTCGTCTGGCGGTCTTCGTGGGAACGTTCGAACTCGATGCCGCAGAGCAGGTCTGCGGCGCGAAGATCGCGCTGCGCGACGCTGTGGAGCCGGTGTGGCAGCGCGGTCGCGATTGTGTTCATGCGCACCCGGACATCATGGGTGCGCAATTGTGTGGCGCTGATGGTCGAACTGGCTGGTGAGGCGGGGTTCGAGTTCGGTTCTTCGATCTCCGATTGCTGGTCATCTGGTCGGGGAGTTCTCGCACGAGAAGTTCGCCGGGGACAGTTGTTCTCGTATGGCACCCTGCGTGTGTGGGAGGTGCAGGTGGCGGTGTTCGGGCGGGAGTGGGCTGCCGGGGACGGTGCGATCGCCGGGTACCGGGCTCGGGGAGGTGGTGATCACCGATCCGGTGGTGATCGCCCGCAGCGGCAGTGATCGGCATCCGATCCCCTCGCCCGCCGGTTCCTCGTCGTGGATTGAGGGTTCGGTGTTCTCTCTCAGCGCAGCCGATCTCGCCGCGCGGCGATGAAGGTGCGACGGCTGCCGGATTCTGGTCACCGGCAATAGAGCCGTGCGGCGGACTCTGTGCGTCACGCAGTTCGTTCTGTTAGGTGGTGCGGCCCAAGAAGTTCAACAGCTGGGTCTGGGCGTCGGCGTTGTCTGTGGGCGCCACCTTGGCCCCGAAGGCGTGGGGGAGCCGGATCCGGTCGTCTTCTGCGACCAGCAAGGTTCGGGCCAGCTCGACGGCCTCGGGATCGAGGTGTTCGTCCTGCCCGGTGGCGCGCGCGAAATCCCAGGTGTGAATCAGCGTGTCGGCGCACGCCATCCGCCGGACGAATTGCTCGAAAGGCAGGTTGCCGAACTCGGCACCCAATACCTGCTGGGCGGTCGCCTCCGACTTCAGGGCAGCCTGTACCCCGGCCGTCGCATCCAGCCATGCGGCCACCACGTCCTCCCCAGCGGTGGGCACCCGGTAGTCATTTCCCCTGAGCCCTGC